>NZ_JADEXN010000011.1 GCF_015207075.1 Zarconia navalis LEGE 11467 | reverse complement strand
GTACTAACCCGAAGCGATCGAAATCGAATCGAGAACCGATGAGGGCCGCAAACTCGATAAAGCAGCAAGCCGTTCCGTACATCATCGGCCACAAACTCGATAGTCGCGCCCAGTTATAGAGATCGTCTACCGTCGTCAGAATCAAATTTTCCGAGAGTTCTTGGGTGACTTCCGGTCGCCCCATCGGATTTGATAGAGGTTTGTCGGGGGTCGTTAGTGGTATATTTTCGCTCATGACCATTCCAATGCGCCTTTGCGCCATGCATAAACTAGGGCTACCACCAAGATGGTGATGAAGATGAGAGCTTCGATAAAAGCCAGGAGTCCGAGTTGGTGGAACGCCACGGCCCAAGGATAAAGAAACACCGTTTCCACATCAAAAATAACGAAGACCAGGGCGAACATATAGTAGCGGATGTTGAACTGAATCCAAGCACCGCCGATGGGTTCCATCCCCGATTCGTAGGTGGTATTTCGTTCGAGGCCCATACTTTTGGGTCGCAGTAGCTTCGA
This sequence comes from Zarconia navalis LEGE 11467, assembly GCF_015207075.1. Taxonomy (GTDB): domain Bacteria; phylum Cyanobacteriota; class Cyanobacteriia; order Cyanobacteriales; family Geitlerinemataceae; genus Zarconia; species Zarconia navalis. Next base: position 24,223 of record NZ_JADEXN010000011.1, on the reverse strand, counting down.
TGCAGTCAGCGCCAAAATCGGCACGAGACTACACAGGATTAGGAAGCCTAGGAAGTATTCGTAGCCGCTGAGAACAAACAAAATATGTAATGACCGTATCGGTTTAAAAGCGTACCTTTACTTATATTTACAGAAAATTGCGATAAAGCCCACCCTCATTTCGAGAGGACGATCGCAATCGCTTATTCGTAAAGTCAATAATTTCCATCCTTAAGGATGGTGGCAATCGCACCCGTTCTCAGGCTATATCAGTAGGGTAGGGGATACTTCGTAGAGGTTGCATCATGACTCGCTAAGATTGAGTCATCTAATAAGAATAGATTCGGTGCCGATCTTCCTCCGTGTCACACACCCGACTTCATATGCCATCTCACTCCCAGACCCTCTCACCCATGTCTACTGTATCCGTTGAAGCGGCTATCGACCCTCATACTATAACCGTTCCTCCGGATATTTCGGTCAAGGAGGCAATCGCTCGGATGAGTCCAATTCGGATTTCCTGTTCTCGATCGAGTAACGGAGTTTTTCCCCAACGAGATCGAGCCGAAGAGACCCGTGCCAGTTATGTGTGCGTGGTGGAAGGAGAACGGTTGCTCGGTTTGCTCACCGAGCGAGAGATCCTTCGCTGCTTCACCCAAGATACCAATTTGGAGAAGTTGAGCGTTTCCGAGGTTGTCGATCGGCATTTTGTGGCACTGGACGAATCGACCTACCGAGATCTATTTTGTACTATCAATCTGCTGTACCACCATCGCTTGCGCCACCTACCGATCGTTACAGAAGGGGGAAAACTCCGGGGTGTAGTCACCTCCGATGGCATTTGCAACGTTCTCAAATCCCTCAATCCCTTTGAGTGGCGTCGGGTAGAAGAAGTGATGAGTTCTCCGGTGCTGGGCGCAGATGGTACGGCTTCGGTGTGGGAAGTGACTCAGTTAGTGGCTCAGCATCGGGTGAGTTGTGTGGCCATCGAAAGTTCGACGAACGGAAATGGGAGGTCTCATTCCCTTGGCGTTGTGACCGAAGCTAACATCGTTCAATTTCTGAATTTGGGTCTCGATGCTCGGGCGGTTCCCATCCAAACCATTAGCAGTGCGCTTCCCAACATCCTTCGACCCGGAGATCGATTGCAGCGTGCTTACGAGCAGATGCAGCAGCATCAGGTACGACAATCGCTGGTTTTCGACGGTCAAGACGAACTCATTGGTATCGTGACGGAACGAGATTTAATCCGATCGCTCGCTCCTATGGAACTTTACAACACTGTCGATTTTTTGCATCGCCAAGTTCACAGCCTCCAAGCTGAAAAAGCGGCTTTGTTGGAAAGACACAACCAAGAACTCGAACAAGAAGACGATAAATTCAGCTTGCTCAATGAGAGATTGCAGCACGAAATTGAAGAACGCCAACTCGCTCAAGCGGCACAAAGAGCCAGCGAAGAACTTGCTGGTGCCACCTTCGATCGCGCTGCCGTGAGTATGTTTCACGCCCGACTTGACGGTCAGATCGTTAGAGCCAACGGTCAGTGTTGCAATTTGCTCGGCTACGCACCCCCGCAACTTCAGGGAAGATCGCTTTTCGAGCTGTTGCATCCAGATGACCCTCCACTGAATCCCAAATGGCTCGACCCCTTGCTCGAGGGAAAGCGCGCCAAGGCTTTTAAGGAGCTTCGCTTCTTACACAGTACCGGTTCCGAGCTGTGGATCGAATTGAATTTGTCGGTGGTGTCTAGGGCAACCGGCGAACCGGACTACTTAATTGGGGCGATCGAAGATATTAGCGATCGCAAGTATGGAGAAGCTTTACTACAAGATTGTGAAGAGCGCTTTCACGCCATCTTCGAGCAAGCAGCTGTCGGGATGGAAATTTGCACTTTAGAAGGGCGATTTTTTCGACTGAATCAAAAATTTTGCGACATCGTGGGATACAACCGGATCGAACTTTTAGAATATATTACTCACCCTGACGACCTGCAAAAAAGTCAAGAGTCGATGCGTCAGTTATTAGACGGTGAAATTCCACATTACTTGATGGAAAAGCGCTACATCTGTAAAGATGGCTCGAGCGTTTGGGTCAGTGTCATGCTGTCCCTGATGCGAGAATCGACCACCGGCGAACCGAAATATTTTATTGGTATCGTTCAAGATATTGACGCTCGCAAACGAGCGGAAGTGGCTCTGAAGGAAAGCGAACGTCGATTTCGTTCCATGTTTGAGAGCCACAAATCGATTATGTTATTAATCGAGCCAGACTACGGTGCGATTATCGATGCCAACCAGGCTGCCGAAAGTTTTTACGGTCAAACTCAAGAGCGGTTGTGCAGATTAACGATTTTCGACCTGCATCATCTTTCCCGACAGCAAGTCGAACAGGAAATGAAACAAGCCAAGCTCGAACTTCAAAATTCTTTTGTCGTGCCTCACAAAACCAGTCGTGGTGAGGTGCGATGGGTGGAAGGCTTTTCTAGCCCGATCGAATATCACGGCAAGCAACTTTTGTTTTCGATTCTCCATGATATTACCGATCGAAAACAAGCCGAAGAAGCCTTGCGAGAAAGCCAACGTTTCGTACAGCAAATTGCCGACTCAACCCCCAATATCCTCTATATTTACGATTTGCTCGATTGTCGTCATATCTACGTAAACCACGAAATTATTACGATTCTCGGCTATACACCGGAAGAATTTCAAAATATCGATACCCAAACTCTAAAAGAAGTCATCTACCCTGAAGATTATCCTCGATTTTTGAGCCATATTCAGAAATTTGATATTGCAAAAATAGAAGATGTATTCGAGCTAGAATTCAGAATGAAGCATGCCAACGGTCAATGGCGTTGGCTATATCGAAAAGATACGCTCTTCAATCGGAATACTGACGGAAAAGCTCAGCAAATTTTGGGGACGGCAACGGATATTACCGAACGCAAGCAGATGGAAGATCGCTTGCAGCACGCAAATCAAGAACTACAAGGCTCTGTCAACCAACTGCAACTTTGGAATTACGAAATGAGACTGTTGGGTAAGATGAGCGATTTCCTCCAAGCTTGCTTGACTGTTGAAGAGGCTTACAGTGCCATTTCCGATCTACTTCAACCTCTTTTTCCCAATTGCTCCGGTGGCGTATTCGTTCTCGAACCCAGTTCCAATATGGTGGAAATCGTTTCCAATTGGGGCGAAGGGTTGCAAAGTGAAACCCTATTTACCCCAAATGACTGTTGGGCTTTGCGACGCGGATTGCTCCACGAAGCTCAACAAAATAGCCCCAATTTATTCTGCAGGCATACTCACAACAGTCTCCGACCCGCAGAATCCCTTTGCGTTCCCATGATGGCTCAAGGAGAAATCATGGGATTGCTTTATCTGTGTTCCCAAAAAGAAGGAGAATTGTCCGAAGCGAAACATCAACTCGCCCGCACGGTATCGGAGCATCTTTCCCTGGCACTAGCCAACCTCAAACTTCGGGAAACCTTACACAATCAAAGTATTCGAGATCCTTTAACGGGCTTGTTCAACCGACGGTATATGGAGGAGTCTCTCCAACAGGCACTTCATCGGGCAAGTCGAGGGGAATACACCCTGGGAATTGTCATGGTCGATGTGGATCATTTCAAAAAGTATAACGATACCTGGGGTCATGAAGCTGGCGATATTGTCCTGCGAGAATTAGCCCACTTTTTGCAGAATAGTATCCGCGCCTCAGATATTGCCTGTCGCTATGGTGGGGAAGAATTGACCTTGATTTTTCCGGGTATGAATTTGGAAGAAACCAGAAAACGCGCCGAGCAAATTTGTCAAGATGTGAGACAGCTTAACCTCCACTATCACAACCAACCTTTAGGCACAATTACGATCTCTTTGGGGATCGCGTGTTTCCCCGAACACGGACAGATTGGTGAGACTTTGATTCAAAGGGCAGATGCCGCACTATATCGGGCAAAGTCAGAGGGTCGAGATCGGGTGGTGGGTTGAACCTGTCAGATCTCGGGTGTATGGCATCGATCGCGCAGCGACAACCCGGCTATTTCTAGTTTATAGCGGTGCGAAACGTCCTAACCTGAATGCGTATGCGATAGAATTCAAAAAAATTCTCCCCGTCTCTCAAATAGAAACCTGTCGAGAGGCCGGACAGCAAGGGGTTTCCCAATTTTCTCAAATTAGAACTAGACTGGGAAGATGTTACCGTGCGGATGCCGATGCGTCTTAGCTCCTTGAAATCGATCGCTGTGGTTTTGGCGATGCTGCTGGTTGCGACCAATACCGTGTCAGCACGAGTCCAGGCAGAACGCCAGCTCGTTGGCGAATCTCAAACCGCTCGGGCGGATGTATCCCCATCTGTGGAGCGAGGGCGCGATCGCTTGGGTTCGACTCTCGTCGGGTTGGCGCTATTGCCGGTATTTGGAGGAGCTAGTGTTGGATTACTTCTGCACCTGCTAGAGAAACGCGCCCAAGGTTACCTGCGCCAACTCAACACCCTAGAAAATCGGGCGATCTCCCAAACTGACGCACTCGCCACCGAAGCTAGAGTTGCCATCGACGAAATTCGCTCTTACCTCGATCGTCCCTTCGATAAAACGATCGCGTCTCCCCGCTCAGATGGGTACTCTAGTTCTTCTACCCACCCTGTAAGCCCCGAACTGCACCGCAACCCAACCGGTTTCCGTCGAGGGGAATCTGTTAACGTCGCTCCAGTCTCATCGGCTCTCGATCGAGAGCCAACCCATGCAAATTCGCATCCGAGCGCCCGAGCGCCCGACGAGAGAACAACGGGACGAACCTATCTCGACGTTTGCGATCGCCCAACCCCGACCCGAGATAATCGCGCCGGTGAAGACTGCGCCCAGGGCAATCATTTATTTTTGGAAGCGCGGTATGCCGAAGCGATCGTGGCTTACGATCGGGCAATTCAACGGTGTGGGAGCTACCATCAAGCTTGGTGCAACCGAGGCAGTGCCTTTTTTCAACTCGAACAGTACGAACGGGCGCTCTCCGATACCGACCGGGCTTTGGCTCTCCAACCCGACTACGCCGAAGCCTGGAACAATCGAGGTACGATCCTCGCCAAGCTCAAACGGACTCCAGAAGCCCTTATTTCCTACAACAAGGCCTTGAGACTGCAACCGAAGTATCCCGATGCTTGGATTAATCGAGGGCTGGTGCTCGTAGAGTTGGGACAGTATGGAGAAGCGCTCTTCGCTTATACCAAAGCTGCCGAATATCAGTCGGGCGATCGCGATCTTTGGTTTTATCGAGCTCAGGCGTTCGTTGCACTCGAACAATATTCTAATGCCCTCGACGCGCTCGATCGCGCCCTCGAACTCCAACGGTCACAACCCAAATTTTTCTATTGCAAAGCCACCTGTTATGCCTTACAAGGTAATATCGATTTAGCCTTAAAAAATCTCCAACAAGCCATTCTCTTGGGGAGTGACAGCGGTTTCAAATTCGAGAACTATCGAGCGCGAGCGCAAACGGAACCCGCATTTACTTCCCTTGGCAACGATCCCCGGTTTCAGCAGTTAGTCGGTCATCCCTCGCTAGATTAAGCGTTGTCGATTATGAAGATTAAACCCCAAGTTGTCCTTGCTCTTTCCACTGTGCTCCTATCTGCGGGAGTGGCTCGATCGCAAACTCCGCCCGCATCTCCACCACCGGCGACTCCCAATTCGACGCCCGCACCCTCTGGGGCGACAGTAACTCCCGTCGCACCGGTAACTCCCGTTCCCCAGCCGGTGGGAATGTCCCCCGAGGATGTCGAGGAACTCGTGCGCCAGAGCGTGCGGGAAAATATCGAGAATAGCAATCTTGTTGAAGAGCGCGTAGAAGTTGCGGTCGATCGGGAAGTGAGCCGAACCCTGGGAGTCACGAATATGCTCTTCGCGACTCTGCTGTGCGTGTTAGGCATCGCTGTGATAGGAGGAGGTGTTGCCCTTTGGTTCGTGCGGCGCAACACCATCGAGCGAGCGATCCGAGAAGTAGACGATCGAACCGATACCTTGAAAGTCGAGCTAGAACGGGGAATTACCTCAACGCTGGCGCATCCGAAAGCGCTCGGTCCCCAAGGTCAGATGACCCCAGACTCCACCCAACTGCAAGACGTGGTATCGATGGCGCTATCGGTTCAAAATATTATGGCTAGCGCTCGCGGCGCTTTAGAAGAAGCCGTACAAACCCAAGAGCGTTTTGGCGAACAACTTCAAGAACTCACTCGCTATCAATTGAAGGATGCTCGGGCTTTGATGGAAGCAGGTGAATACTCTTCGGCGATCGAGTTATACGATAAGGCCATCCAACTCAATGTCGACGATCCCGCTTTATTATGCGATCGCGGCGCGGCACTGGTGCAACTGCATCGGTACGATGAGGCGAGCGATGCTTATAAGCGCGCCACCGAACTGAGTCCGGAAAACGCCGAGATTTGGTACGATCTGGCCCGCTGCCGCGCGTTGCAGGGGAGCGTAGCGCAAGCGGTGGCAAACCTCAAGCAAGCACTTCAACTCAATCCTCAGATGGGAGAAAAGGCAAAATCCGATGCGGATTTCGCAATCGTTCGGGAAAATGAGTGGTTTCAAACGACGGTGGGCGATCGACAATCGTGATGAAGATGTCATGATGGAACTGTAAGGGCGAGAGTGAAGACAGCAAAATCCCATTCTGCCCGACAGTTTCCCACTTTCAGTCCCTCGACTCGATTCGGAGTCGCTGCCAACCTTGAAGTGCGATCGATTCTCGGTCAACTTAGGGACACCCATTTGTAGAATACGCCAATGAGTCAGCTTTCGAGTCGCACACCAGTCCGAGTCGGCATTTTACATTCCCTTACCGGGACGATGGCCATTAGCGAAATGCCCCTCAAAGATGCTGCTTTGATGGCAATTTCCGAGATCGATCGAGCGGGCGGGGTTTTGGGTCGCTCCATCGAACCCATTGTCGAAGATGGTGCGTCCGAGCCGACAACTTTCGCTCGCAAAGCTGTTAAGCTGCTCGAACGAGACAAAGTTGCCAGCATCTTTGGGTGCTGGACTTCTGCCTGTCGCAAGTCGCTCGTTCCAATTTTCGAGCAGTTTAATTCTCTATTGTGGTATCCCGTTCAGTACGAAGGTTTGGAAAGCTCCCCAAATGTATTTTATACCGGAGCCTGTGCCAACCAGCAAGTAGAACCCGCCATTCGTTGGCTACTCGCAAATCAATACCGACGTTTCTACCTTTTGGGTTCGGACTATGTTTTTCCGCGAACGGTGAATAAAATTATTAAGGCACAGGTCAATCGAGGTCAGGGAAAACTCGTTCGGCAAGAATACGTCCCATTGGGCAATCGGGAATTCGAGCGGATTATTCGTAATATTCAAGCCACTCAACCGGATGTGGTGGTGAATACCCTCAATGGAGATAGTAACGTTGCCTTTTACCACCAGTATTACGATGCTGGAATTAGAGCCGATCGCATTCCGATTTTTACCATTAGCGTGTCCGAACACGAGCTGCAATCGATCGATCGTCAAGCGATCGTCGGTCATTATGGAGCTTGGGGATATTTCCAGAGTATCGACACACCTGAAAATAAAATCTTCGTTCGTCATTTCAAAGCTCGATATGGAGCCAGTCGAGTGACCAGCGACCCGATTCAAGCTGCATACATGCAGGTTTATTTGTGGAAACAAGCGGTTGAGAAAGCCGGAAGTTTTGAAATTGATGCAGTTCGAAAAGCCGCCATTGGTTTGAAGTTTCGAGCTCCCGAAGGCATCATTCAAATTGAACCCAACCATCACGTCCGACAAACAATTCGGATCGGTCGAATTTTACCCACAAAACAATTTAAAATTTTATATACTTGCGATCGCACCATCGAACCTCAGCCTTGGCTGGGTGTTGAGAAGCCTGATTTTACAGCAACAGATGTGATTATCGATTTACTTTCAGAAGTTCCTCAATCTATTCAATATAGTTGTGAATTGAAGGAGAAATCGAACGAACTCATGACCGCCAACATCAAATTAAAAGAAACGTTATCTGCTCTTCAAGCCGTTCAGTCTGACAGACAAAAAGCACTAGAAAAATTAGAAAAAGCCAATCAAAAAATAACAACTTTAAATCATCAGTTAAGATCGGAAAACTCTCGATTGAGTGCTGAGGTCGAAGTTACGCGAAAACTCCAACAAATGCTCCTGCCGACGGAAAAAGAATTAAAAGAGGTAGAAGGCTTGGAAATTGCAGGTTTTATGGAACCTGCCGATGAAGTGGGGGGAGACTACTACGATGTTTTGCAACATAATGGCAGAGTAAAAATTACCATTGGAGATGTCACCGGACATGGATTGGAAAGTGGCGTTCTCAGTCTGATGATTCAAACCGCCGTGCGAACCCTACTTGAGAGCAAACAAACCGATCCCAGACAATTTTTAGATATTCTCAACCGCACGATTTATGGGAACATTCAGCGGATAGACTCTTATAAGAGCATCACTTTGTCGATTCTCGATTACCACGATCGCCAACTCTGCGTGAGCGGTCAGCACGAAGAGGCGATCGTCGTGCGCGAGGGAGGACGCATCGAGCGTATCGATACCCTTGATTTGGGTCTGCCATTAGGACTCAATCCCGATATTACCGAATTTATCAACTGCCACTCGATCGAACTCAACCCAGGCGATGCGATCGTTCTCTATACCGACGGCATTACCGAAGCGGAAAATTCTCTCGGGCAATTCTACGGTATCGAACGTCTGTGTCAAACTATTTCGAGTCACTGGAATTTTCCCGCTAGCGAGATTCGAGAAGCGATCGTGACAGATATACGTCGGCATATCGGTACTCACAAGGTTTACGATGACATTGCTCTGTTGGTTCTCAAACAGAAATCTACCCATTAGACGATCGCGCATTTCGAGATCGGAGTCGATCGAAGTGCATAATCTCTCCGACCCGATCCTAGATATTAGTGTTTGGAGTTGAAAACAGCACTATCCCCTCTGATGGAATTTCGTCGGAGGGGTCTTTCTTTTTCATCGCTGTTCGCGGGTCATCGCCCCAATCCAGTCGAGATAGGGAGTAGAACCGGCAACGATCTCAGTGGCGATGATTTCTGGCACGTCGTAGGAGTGGAGCTGTTTCACCCGTGACTCTAGCTCCCAAAACAGGGCTAAATTGGTTTTGATAACCAACTGCCATTCGCTATCGGAATTAATTTCCCCGTTCCAGGAATAAATCGATCGAACGGGCGTTAACGTCGCGCAGGCCGCGAGTTTTTCTTCCACCAAAGAGCGAGCGATGGTCTTGGCTTCTTCCTCAGAACTCGCCGTTACCAGTACGATGCCGTATTCAGATTTACTTGCACTCATCGTTTTATTTTTTGACTCGAATCGATCTCGAAGCCTCAATGGTCGCCAGCTTTATGATTCATCGGCGATGCCGAAATCCCGCGAACCAGAGTAATCCGACAAATCCGCCAACTGGTCTAAGGTTTTCACCCCGTCATGCAACTCGCCATCAATTTTCCAGGTGGGAAACCCTTGGATGCCTTCAGAACGACACAATTGGGTTTGGGAATTTTCCGCATCTTCAGCGCATTCGACGTAATCGACTTTTTTAAAGGCCTGTTCCCCGAATAGCTCTTTTTGATCTTTGCAGTGGCTGCACCAGTAGGCCCCGAACATTTTCGCGTCCGTATCGCTTAGATGGCCGGCCAGTTCGATCGCTCCTGGAGAAGATGCACCGACCCCAGTACCGTTAATCCCCGCATAGACTCCTAGTGTCCCCACCAGGGTCACCATCGCCACGGCGATGCCCGAAAACAGGAGTTGACCGATATCGTCCCAGGCACGACCGACGATCGATAATATAAATAAACTCAACGAAAAAATGGCTGAGGTGATGCAATAGATACAAACCGCTTTAATTTCGGTAGCCAGCAGGTACATCAGGTAGCTGCTAAAAATCACCATCGCCGTCCCGCCGAGAAACAAGAATAACCCCGTCCACCGATCGAGTTGGGCGTGGAGTTTCTTATTTTTGTCCGGACTGACCAACAAAGGAGAGAGGGCGAATACGGTCATCGCGGTATAACCCAAAAACCCAAATAGGGTGAGGGGAAGACCGAAAACGGTGGCGTAGGGGCTACTCAGGACGGCGTCGCATCCCCCCGAAGCACAAACCCCAGAGATATCCCCCCGCAGTTTGACAACGGTCAGAAAAGCCGTACCAATGGCTCCGATAATAGCGATCGCCCCCATTATGGGACGAGACCAGCGATGAATCCAAGGAGTAGAACGTCGGCGAATCATAAGCACTTTTTAAGAATGCAGTTTCACGGAAGAGTTAGACTTTGTCTGCATCTGGGGTTGTCGGGCACGTCTCATGGCTTCGACAAATTGCGCCACCCGAATTGGATCGATAGGTTGTTCGATGTCCCCCCGTCGTTTGAGAGAACTCGAGACGATCGCCCCATCTGCGGCTTGGATCAAGGTGCCGATATTTTCCCAGTTGGCCCCACTACCAATGAAGACCGGTTTGCCGTTGGCGGCCTCTGTTGCTAATTTTAGATCTTCTAGACTCGGCGGGCTACCGGTGGCCGGCCCGGAGAGAATCACCCCATCGGCTAACCCCCGTTCGAGGGTTTCTCGGACGGCAACCGTTAGGTTGGGAGAACCCAGCGGGCTGGCATGTTTAACCAGGACATCCGCAAGTATTTTGACATCGCTGCCCAATTCCCGTCGATAGCGCAGGAGTTGGTGGGCTTGTCCTTCGATCGTCCCTTGATCGGTTACCATCACGCCGGTCAGGACGTTGACCCGGACGAATTTTGCCCCCACGCAAGCGGCGATCGCCAGTCCGCTGCGGGCATCGTTTCGCAGCACGTTAATCCCGATAGGCAGGGTGACTAAATTCATCAGTCGATGCACGATGAGCGTCATAGCACTCACCACCGCTGGATCGACTTGGTTGCTGGTAAAGGGCGCATCGAAAAAATTTTCGATAATAATGCCGTCTACCCCTCCAGAGGCGAGGGCTGTGGCTTCTCGGGCGGCTCGATCCATTACGGCATTTAAACTTCCTCCCCAACGGGCGGAAGTGGGCAGGGGCAACAGATGGACGACACCGATAATCGGGTTGGATGTTTTAAAAATTGGCTTCAAGTCCACGTTATTTGTCTCGGACTCATTTTCGATCGTCTACAGAATGGTTTCAATCCCGACCCAATTTCCGTTCGTTTAGCGAGATTCAGATGTGAATGTAAAACGAACGATCGGAAGGTGGGGAACGGTAAAAGATAATAACATCAATTGAACTTCATCCCCCCGGTTCGCGTGTGGGTGTCTGATTTCGCGATTTTCTAATTTCGCGATTTGTATTGGAGTGCTCGAACATCTCCCTATCTGGAATTATAGAAGAGTTCGCGAAAACAACGATGCCGTTGTCTGTGAAGGCTGGCACGAGTGGCTTGTCCTGGCGTGCGACAAAAGCAAAATGTTCGAGCCGAGCCAGTGCGTCCATATTGGAGCGCGTTGCGCTATAAACTGAGATCGGTTTATCTCGCCTACCCGATAAATGTGGTTAAATTTGCTCTAGTTACCGTAGCGATCGCCCTGGGCTTGCTGGCGATCGCCGAAGTCGGTCTCCGAGTGCTGTTTGGCTTTGGCAATCCGCTTCTCTATATTGCCGACGATCGCATCGGATATCTGCTCGCACCCAACCAGCGTACCCGTCGTTTTGGCAACCGGATCGAGATTAATAGCTATTCGATGCGTTTCGAACCCATTTCGCCGCAACCCGAAGCGTCTACCCTGCGGGTGCTGTTGTTGGGGGACTCGATCGCCAGTGGGGGCTGGTGGACGGATCTCGAAGATACGGTTTCGGCCCGAATCGCTCGGTTATTGCCCGGAAAATTGGGCGAATTCGGCGAATTGGGCGATGGACAAATTGAAGTACTTAACGCTTCGGCAAATTCCTGGGGGCCGCGCAACGAGCTTGCATATCTCGAGAAGTTCGGCTATTTTCACGCTCGGGCGGTGGTTGTGCTGATCAACACCGATGATTTCTTTACGATCGCCCCAACCTCTTTACCCGTGGGCAGCGATCGCAACTATCCCGATCGCAAGCCGCTTCTGGGCTTGACTGAAGTCATCGAGCGCTACGTTCTCCCGGAACCGACGATCCCCGAACTCGATCGACTGCACCAAGAAAAAGGCGATCGGGTGGGGAAAAACCTGGCGGCGATCGAACAAATTCACGCGCTTCTCGCAGCGGATGGAATTCCCTTGATTCTGGCTCTGAGTCCTCTACTTCGGGAAGTGAGTCCATCCGGCCCGAAAGATTACGAACTCAAGGCGCGCGATCGCTTGCAAACCCTTGTCAGCACTCGCAACATTCCCTTCATCGACTTTTTGCCTGTGTTCGCCGCTATGGAGCAACCTGAGTTACTTTACCGCGACACTATTCACCCCAGCGCCGAAGGCAATCGCATCCTCAGCGATGGTATTTGTCAGCTTTTAATCACAGTTTTGTAAGTGATTCCCGAAGTGACAACGGCGATCTCTGGCAATCTTTCCAATTCAAACTGAATTCTGATTGACTGACTTTACGTATTTTCCCCGATCGAACTTTTTCACAAAGTGCTGTAGATAGTAAAGATTGCGTAAAGGATCTTGTTGCCCTCTAAAGCACTCTGCTAGAATTCGACTACGCAAAACAAAATCATGTTAAAAATTGCGTATATTTACCGAGCATTTGTTAAAGTGGAAGCTCTAAAAATTGGGTTCGTACGGACGTAAATTTTTAGATGGAGTAGCCCTCCTGAGTACCTAAGCGATTTTTTTTAAATTGCGATCGCCAATCGAGTAGATCGAGGAATTGATTCGTATTCCTTTGCCAATGACGAGTTTCTTGGCAGATCGAAACTTTGAACTTTTATTACAAGAAATAGCGATCGCACATAAAAATCCATAACTGAGCCTGAGAAATAGACAGCCCGATCGGATCGAGTTCGGAGTTGCTTTAACTTTCGCTCGGTTTGTGGAATCGCGTACGAACTTTAAATTACAAAATTTAATGGAGAATTGGTGATGAAAGTCGGCATTCTAGCGGGCGGTTTGGGAACTCGCTTAGCAGAAGAAACAGAATCCAAGCCCAAACCGATGGTTGAAATCGGGGGGCGACCCATCATGTGGCACATCATGATGCATTACGCCCACTACGGCTTCAAAGATTTTGCCATTGCCCTAGGCTACAAAGGGGAAGTCATCAAAAAATATATGGTGGACTACTGTTCCCTCAACAGTAACCTGACGGTCAATCTCGAAAGCGGTCAAGTCCAGATGCACGGCGGACTGCGCCCCAATTGGACGATCGATTTAATCGATACCGGACTGCACACCAACACTGGCGGCCGCATCAAGCGCTTGATTCCCTATATGGGCAACGAAACCTTCATGCTGACCTGGGGTGACGGCGTTTCGGATATAAACTTGCAAGATTTGCTCGCCTTCCACCGCCATCACGGAAAACTCGCCACCATGACCGTGGTGCGACCCCCGACCCGCTTCGGTTTGCCCGTTCTTGAGGGCGATCGGGTCATCGAATTCTCCGAGAAACCGCAGATTAAAGAAGGCTGGATTAACGGTGCGTTTTTCGTCCTCGAACCGCAAGTCTTCGACTACATTGGAAACGACAACACCCTTTGGGAAAAAGAACCCCTCGAAACCCTGGCCAAAGACGGTCAACTGATGGCTTATCAGTACGACGGGTTCTGGCAATGCATGGATACCCTGCGCGATAAGCGCCGCTTGCAAACCCTCTGGGATGGCGGTAATGCACCTTGGAAAATTTGGGAGGAATCGAATGCGAGTCTTAGTAACGGGTCACAAGGGCTACATCGGGACGGTACTCGTACCTATGCTGCTAGCCCAACAACATGAGGTTGTCGGCCTCGATAGCGATTTATTCGAGCGCTGCACCTTTGGCGAAGGAATTGAGGCGATTCCCGAAATCCGCAAGGATATCCGGGACGTAGAAGCCTCCGATGTGGAAGGATACGATGTCATTCTTCATCTGGCCGGGCTTTCCAACGATCCCTTGGGCAATCTCAATCCCAACCTGACCGCCGAAATCAATTATCGGGCATCGGTGCGGCTGGCCCAACTGGCCAAACAAGTTGGGGTTGGTCGGTTTATCTTTTCCTCCTCGTGCAGTAACTACGGCGCGGGTGGAGAAGAATTGCTCAACGAAGAATCGGCATTTAACCCCGTCACTCCCTACGGCGAGTCGAAAGTGGGTGTCGAGAAAGATGTCAGTCAGCTTGCCGATGACAACTTCAGCCCCACCTTTTTGCGCAACGCCACCGCTTACGGCGTGTCCCCCCGGTTGCGTTTCGATTTGGTTCTCAACAACCTGGTGGCCTGGGCGTTTACCACCGGGCGAGTTTATATTAAAAGCGATGGTACGCCTTGGCGGCCTATCGTCCATATCGAAGATATCTCGCGGGCTTTTATCGCGGCGATGAACGCACCGCGCGAAGCGGTTCACAACGAAGCCTTTAACGTGGGGCGCAACGACGATAACTATCGGATTCGGGAACTGGCGGATATCGTCGAGGAAGTGGTTCCTGGCTGCAAAGTCGAATACGCCGAAGATGGCGGCCCCGATAAGCGCTGTTACCGGGTGGACTGTAGCAAAATTCTCCGAGTTCTGCCAGACTTCAAACCCCAGTGGAACGCCCGGCGGGGAGCCGAGGAGTTATACGCGGCCTATCAAAACATCGGACTAACCCTCGAAGAATTTGAAGGGGAAAAATACAAGCGTATCGCTCATATCCAATCCCTCCTAGGAAGTGGCAAACTCGATGGAGATTTGCGCTGGAAAGCTGCCGTCTCGGTATAGCTTGCTAGATGTGGAATTGTGAGATGGAAATGGTTAAATCCAATGCATTTAACCATTCCAGGACGCAAAGTTTTGACGGGTAAGCCGTGTTGAGGCACGAAGCGTACCGGGGCGACTCAATTTAGGACGGACGCGTCCGTCCTAAATCCGCCTAACGCACATCATTTTAAAAGTCTGAGGGTGGGCAGTTCTTCCAACGGCTCACCCGATTCCCAACTCAGAAAATTTCTGGATCTTTTCGGATCTTCCCAATCGCGATCGCCCTCCATATTGAATGCATCTGATTCAGGATTATCTCGATCGCTCGCCATTGAATTTAGATTAGGAGCAAGCACAATTATGTCCGAGGTTATGCCCCCTTGCCGTTCTTGCGGACATCCGGACTTAAAATCGGTCATCGACTTTGGTTATACCCCCTTAGCCGATGGGTTACTCACCAAAGACCAACTCAATAAACCCGAATATACCGCACCGCTAGAACTGGCATTTTGTTCCCACTGCGGACTCGCTCAAATTACCACGAGCGTACCGCCAGAAATTTTATTTTGCCAGGATTATCCCTATTTTTCCTCCGTTTCGCCCTCCCTACTGCGACATTTTGCTGGCAGTGCCCAAAACATTCTAGAATCGAGAAATCTCGATTCTCATAGTTTGGTCGTCGAGGCCGCGAGTAACGACGGGTATATGCTGAAAAATTTCGCCGAAAAAGGCATTCCCGTTCTCGGCATCGATCCGGCAAGCGGCCCGGCAAAAGCCGCCCAAAAAGCGGGAATTCCCACTCGCTGCACCTTTTTTAGCAAAGAACTTGCCGAGAAGTTGCGAGAGGAAGGAAAAGAAGCGGATGTTTTCCTGGCTAATAATGTTTTAGCTCACGTCCCCGATTTGAATGGTTTTGTTGCTGGAATCGGGATTTTATTGAAAGAAACGGGAGTGGCGGCGATCGAAGTGCCCTATGTGGTGGATTTGGTAGAACATGGTGAATTCGATACCATTTATCACCAGCATTTATGCTACTTTTCAGTAACAGCCCTTGACAAATTATTCCGACGGCACTCTTTATTTCTCAACGATCTTAAGAGAACTGCGATTCACGGCGGATCGTTGCGGCTGTTTGTAGAGCCGTTCGAAGCGGTGAAAGACTCCGTGAAATCGATTTTACAAGAAGAAGCCGAGCGTGGAGTCGATCGCTTCGATTACTACGGAAATTTTGCCGGTCGCGTCGAAAAAATAAAACAAGAATTGATGGCAATTCTTTGGGATATCAAGAAACAAGGGAAGCGAGTTGCGGGTTACGGTGCTGCGGCAAAAGCCACGACATTACTGAGCTACTTCGATATTAATAAAACGCTGCTCGATTACGTTGTGGATTTGAATCCGTTCAAACACGATCGCTATATGGGTATCAATCACCTACCCATTTTCCCCCCATCCAAACTCCTAGAAGACAAACCCGATTACGTTTTAATTTTGGCTTGGAATTTTGCCCAAGAAATTATGGAGCAACAATACAACTATCAGAAAAATGGCGGTAAGTTTATTGTCCCGATTCCTTCCCCCGAAGCGATCGGTTAATTTAGGCGAAGACAAGAGAAAACGAAACGAAAAGCAAAAGGTAGCTTAGATGAGCGTTTGCAAACGACCTCCCAAAATCTCGATCGCCCAAATCGATCGACTCGTCGAGAAAGCATTACCGGGAATTGCCATCCTTGGCGTGGCGATCGTACTAATCGCGACGCTATTTCCCTTTAACTTTTCAGGAACGCTCCACTTTTCCGTCGAAAAACTATCAGACTTTTTTTTCCGACCCAGCAACTCCCTCGATCGAATTAAAAATCTCTTGATGCTGTTTCCTTTTGGGTTTGGATTGGGGGGGTGGCTCATTGGGAAACGTAGCGGCAAACTAACAGCCGCGATCGTGGTTTTACTTGCGAGTCTGGGTCTATCTTTTATCGTCGAATCGTTACAGATGTTCTTGCCCCAAAGATACCCCACCTTCATCGATTTATTCACCAATACCCTCAGTGGATGTTTGGGGTTTTGGGGTTACGATCGATGGGAGGCGATCGTTTCCTACTATAGGCGTGCGGAAGACCGTCACCCGAAATCCTACTTTTCAACACTCAAATGGATCGCGGTTTTTCTGGCATATACCCTGTTCGTTCTGGGTACCTCTCTGGCACTGCAAGGGTTGACTCAACCGAGTAACTGGAACCCAAGATTCCCTCTGATTATCGGCAACGAGAACAATGGCGGACGACCTTGGCAGGGATCGGTTTCCGAGTTAGCCATTGGCGATCGCGCTTTGAGGGAAGATGCCATTGCCGAAATTTTTGCCAAAACTCCAGTATCCAAGGTGTTTGGCGACTCCCTCGTGGCTTCTTATGCCTTGACGGGGGAAGATGGTTACCGCGATCGATCGGGCCAGTCTCCAGATTTATCCCCACAAGAAAAATCATCCCCCACGGGAGACGAAACGTGGCTGGCCACCACAAACGCCGCCACGGTCATCTCCCAGCGCATCCGCCAGACGGCCCAGTTTTCCCTCAGTGCGATCGTGGCGACAGACGACATCACGCAAACCGGACCGGCGCGAACGATCTCTCTGTCGAGAGATACCCACCATCGCAATTTGACCCTCGGACAACGCGAAGAGAATTTGGTGGTGCGCCTGCGATCGCCGATGACGGGGAGAAATGGAAGCGATCCCGATCTGACCGTTGCCGGTCTGTTTGCCGATACCCAACCCCATCATCTGGTTCTTTCCTTTGACGGTTCGGTACTGCAAGTCTACATAGACGGGGTGCGATCGCCCAACTCCATCGATCTCAAATCCGGACTGGCCTTATATCACCTCTTTGAAGTGCCTCTAGAAGCAACCGCCATTGACCTGCGGCGATGGGGTTATTACAGCCTGATCTTGGTGCCGTTCGGTATTTTATTGGGTTGCATTCCCCTGCGCGTCAGCCGACGGAAACTGTATCTTTTGGCAGTTTCTAGTGGAATTATCTTACCGGCTTTGTTACTCGAAGGTCTCTTAGCATTAGAAGCTGGGAGGTCAATGCGATCGGATAATTTATACCTCAGTTGGGTTTTGATTTCCCTCTCCCTGTTGCTATTTAAGGGAGGACAAATAGGGTTGGGAAGAGCGCTCGCCTCCCATTCGCGATCGAACTCAGAATCGATCGCTTCAGAAATTTAAGTTGGTAAATTTCGGCAAGTTTCATTTGAAATTGTCTATTATCAATCGTTCGTTTTTAAAAGATCGGGAGCAAAAAAATGAGTCAGCCATCTTTGTTAAATCACACGCACCTCGGCGAAGAATTTAAAATCATCGAGCATACCTGTCCAAATTGCGGTCATCACGAACTTTCAATTTTCTATGAAGTTCGGAATGTCCCCGTACATAGCTGCTTGATGATGCCAACCCAACAAGAGGCGATCGATTTTCCCTGCGGCGATGTGGTTCTCGGCTTTTGCGGTAATTGCGGCTTTATCACCAATGTTGAATTCGACTCCAAATGGTCGGCTTATGCCCCAAATTACGAAGACCAGCAAAGCTTTTCTCCCACGTTTAATAAGTTTGCCCTCGATTTAGCCAATCGCTTAGTCGAGAAATACAATTTACACGATAAAGATATCGTTGAAATTGGCTGTAGTAAGGGCGATTTTCTGGTGCTGATGTGCGAGTTGGGAGACAATCGCGGTGTTGGTATCGATCCGTCGGCTGTTGTCGGACGAGTTCAAAGTCCGGTTGTCGATCGCATTGAATTTATTCAGGATTATTACTCCGAAAAATATGCCGATCGCGTGGGAGATTTGATTTGCTGCCGCCACACCCTCGAACATATTTATCCCACCGCAGAATTTGTCGGAACCGTTCGCAGTTCGATCGGCGAACGTCTCGACACTTCAGTATTCTTTGAAATTCCCGATATGGGTCGCGTCCTGCGGGATTTAGCTTTTGAAGATATCTACTACGAACATTGCTCTTATTTCACGCCAGGTTCCCTCGGACGGTTGTTCCGCGTCAGCGGCTTTGAAGTGACAGAGATCTATCTAGCTTATGGAGAGCAATATCTCCTCATCGAAGCCCAACCCGTTTCTACTCTATCTCAAGTTATTCATCATACAGAAGATAGCGTCGAGGAAATTGCCCGAGATGTTCGGCATTTTGCAGCTAATATTAATGCCAAGCTAGAAAAATGGAAGCGAGATCTCCTGCAATGGCAAGCCCAAGGTAAGCGAGTTGTTGTTTGGGGTTCTGGGTCGAAATGCGTGGCGTTTCTAACGACTTTAGATACCAAAGAACAGGTTCAGTATATTGTCGATATCAATCCCCATCGCCACGGTAAATTTATTCCCGGTGTGGGTCAAGAAATTATGTCGCCGGAGTTTTTGAAAGAGTATCAGCCGGATATCGTCATTGTTATGAATGGAATTTATTGCCCGGAAATTCAGAAAATGCTCGATGATATGGGTGTTCAAACGGAACTGAAAGCCATTTAAGCTAGGAAATCGGACAGCCGCAAACCTCCGACCTCCAAACCTATCTCTAGCTTCTCACAGAAGGAGTTTGGGATAGGTTTGATTTTGATGAACTGACAAATATTTTTGATGTCGCAGGACTTAGACAAAGCTTCTCATTCGCCGTTTATCCGTCAGTGTGATGGGTTTGCGGTGGATTGAGACAGATATTTGGCTGGAGATGAATCCCAATATTGCAATATTTTGTTGGTGCGGCTAAAACAACCTTCCTTATTTTCACTTAAATTTAATATGAAATATCTCCTACAAATTAAGTGTTTATACGAATAGACAAAAGTAAAAATTAGAATTATCCTGGCTGGCAAGTTACAAACTCATGAACCTTAAGAACACTATCCATTCAAAGTCATTCCAAACTCACAGAGTTTGTGGACTTTACTTTTAAACCTGGGTTAGATCTATCTTTTTGCATATCCTTTCTTGTCTCTAGCTAGAGTAAGTGTATACACCCATTGAAAAATGAGATCTGACGATATCAAGATTCAACCGTGTGTAAAACACTAGTTTGCTGACACAAAATATCCGATCTTTAATGTGCTCAGTTATTTAAAACTCGAACAGATCGTACCTATTTATTGTTAAATAGGGTGTTTCTTTAAAGGCGATCGTATTGATTGGATTGACTCAGATGAGATAGCCAAATTTTAAGCTTGGAGAAATTTAATGAGAGAACTGACCAAAGAGCAAATTCTGAACATTTGCTACGGAGCTACTTTCCTTGGCAGTGGTGGTGGTGGACCATTTACAACGGGAGATCACCTAATCGGTTCGCTCCAGACGACCCAGGGACCGCTCGGTTTATCTAAAATTGTCACATCCCTAATCGATAAATCTCTCGCAGATGGAGCGACCGTAACTGTCAATACGGTAGATGAGGTTGATGATGCAAACGGCTTAACAGTCATGGTTGCCTTTATGGGATCGCCCGATGCAATGTTGAAACTCGATAGTATCGAGCCAGCCATCGCCGCTTTTGATAAGTTACAAGAGCAGCTCGGTCAGACAATCGGTTATGTGATTCCTGTTGAGGTGGGTGGACTTAACTCAATTGCTCCGATTCTCGTTGCTGCGGAGAAAGGCATTCCCGTCATTGATGCCGACGGTGCGGGTCGAGCTGTTCCCTCCCTGACCATGACGACATTTGCTGCTGCGGAGGTATCGCCGAATCCCACTGTTCTTGCAAACAGTCCAACCTATGGCACTTCTGCTTTTGTCAAAACGGCTGCTGAGGCAGAAGCCTTTGCACGACCAGTTTTATCGGTGTTTGGCGAAGAGGCTGGTTTGGCAATGTGGGCTATGGATAAGGATACTCTTGATGGAGCTGTTCCGATTCGCGACACCTTGCAATTAGCTGAAGACTTAGGGGCGATTCTGACATCTAGTTCCGGACAATCTACAGAGGTCGTAATCCGTACTCTTGTAACAAAACTCACCGATTCTGGTTTAACCGCTGGCGAAATCTTTTCGGGCGAAGTTCAAACCCCAGAAACGAAAACCCAAGGTGGGTTTGACTTCAGCACAGTGACCTTACGGGCTACAGATGACACGGAAGTTTGGATTTACGTCCAGAATGAAAATTTGATTGTCTGGAATCCTCAAACAACGGAGTCAATGATTACAGCTCCCGATTCAATTTGCTATTTATATGTCGATGATGTGAGTGGTAGCATTCTTCCATTTTCTAATGCAGACATCGAACCGATGGGAATCGTTGGTAAAACAGTATATTTGATTGGCATCACGGCTCGACCAGCGCTTTCACAATCTCTTACGATTGTCAACAGCTTTAAGAAATCGTTAGCCGATCTTGGCTTCCGAGTTCCTTATTCCCCCTTCTCCCCATAAGGAATTGAAATAATTGAGTTGGAAGAGGTTGAGTTTTCGGGTTCAACCTCTCTCGTGTGGGGTGTGTCGAGCGATAAATTTTAGTAAGTATTTACACGAATAGATAAAATTACGCATTTAAAGTAAAGTTACTGACCAAAATAATGGCTCCCGAAGCGCGCGCAAAACTAACCGATCCCATAAATGTCTCTCAAAGTCACCTGCCCTCTTTCCATTGCCAGCCTCTTGGCATCGATCGCCTTTTGTCCTCAACACACTGTTGCTCAAATTGTCCCCGATTCTAGCCTCCCGAC
Organism: Zarconia navalis LEGE 11467; assembly: GCF_015207075.1. Classification (GTDB taxonomy): domain Bacteria; phylum Cyanobacteriota; class Cyanobacteriia; order Cyanobacteriales; family Geitlerinemataceae; genus Zarconia; species Zarconia navalis. The sequence continues at coordinate 2,673 of NZ_JADEXN010000011.1, read as the reverse complement.
CAATTCGATCGTCACTGTCGAAGATGCCATTCAGCAAATTACAGGTGGTACTCAAGCCGGAGGCAATTTGTTCCACAGCTTCGGAGCATTCAACGTCCGCACCGGAGAAACTGCCTTTTTCGACAATGCCTTAACTGTCGAGAATATTATTACTCGTGTGACTGGCGGGCAAATTTCCCAGATTGATGGGTTGATTCGCGCTAATGGTGCGGCAGATTTATTTTTAATCAATCCCAGTGGCATACTCTTCGGTGCGAATGCCAGCTTAGATATTGGCGGTTCGTTTGTGGGCAGTACTGCGGACGGTATTCAATTTGACGACAACAGCATTTTTAGCGCCACAAATCCCGATGCCTCTCCTCTACTCACTGTAAGCGTACCCATTGGCTTGCAGTTTAATTCATCGCCCTTACCAACGAGTACCGGAGCTAATCCAGGAGAGATTCGCGTAGAAGGGTTGGGACACGAAATTCGCCAACCCCAACTCTCTCCCCACATCAGAGGACCAATCTCAGGTTTACAAGTGCCAACGGGAAATACCCTGGCGTTGGTGGGAAGAAACATCACTCTCGACGGGGGAATGCTCACTGCTCAAAGCGGACGCATTGAATTAGGTAGCGTTGTCCAGGGAGAAGTGAGCCTTGCGACAACGGAAGTGGGTTGGACGTTCGGCTACAATAACATATCCAATTTTAGGGATATTACATTGCTTTCCAAGTCCGCTGTCGATGCCAGCGGAGACCCGAGCGGCTCGATTCACCTACAAGCAAGCAATTTAGAACTGCGCGATGCATCAATTGTGTTGCTTCAAAATCAAGGAGATCTGCCTGGTGGGGATATTACAGTCAACCTTTCCGACTCATTAATGGCGATCGGTTTGGCTCCCGAACGACCGCTACCGAGTAGTTTAATCAATGAAACAGTGGGTTCTGGAGATGGAGGTAACTTAGAAATTTCTACCCAACGCTTGATTTTTCTGGATGCGGGACAGATGGGGACTCGTACCTTTGCACCCGGAAAAAGTGGGGATGTCATTGTCAATGTTTCCAACTCCGTGCTGTTAGCTGGATTTTCCTTAGATCTCAACGGCGAACCTTTTATCAGCAATATCTTGACACTTAGTAACAGAAACTCGGGCAAGCTAGGCGATATCAGAGTCTCCACCCGACAGTTAACCATTCGAGATGGAGGACTGGTCACATCCTTTAGTTTTGGAACCGGAGATGGCGGTAACGTGGAGGTGAACGCTACTGAATCGATCGAACTGTTTGGGTTCAACCCCAACTTTTCCGGCAGCAGCTTATCGACAACGAGTCTGAATGCTGGTAATGCTGGCGATGTCCTTGTTAATACGACCCGGTTAACGCTGCGAGATGGGGGTCGAGTGGATGCCAGTAGCATCGCCACGGGCAATGCTGGCAACGTCACGGTCAACACTTCGGAGTTCGTGGAAGTTCGCGGTACAGTTCCCAATCCTCAGTTAATTACCCCCAGTCTCATCGGTTCGGCGGCCAATATTCCCGATCCGGCATTGCAAGAATTTCTGGGATTACCTCCAATTCCCTCTGGCAGTCCTGGCAACGTGACAATTAACACCCTGGAACTGCGGGTGAACGATGGGGCATTGGTAACGGTGCAAAACGACGGTACGGGGAATGCCGGGAAGTTATCGATTCGCGCTGGTTCCATCTTCCTCGATGATGGCGGCATTACTGCAACGACGGCCTCCGGAGAAGGAGGCAACCTCTCGGTGCAAGTTCGCAACTCCCTACAACTGCGAAATGGCAGCCAAATTAACTCCGAAGCTGGGGGAACGGGAAACGGCGGCAACATTACCCTAGATACCGACACCCTAGCCTTACTCGAAGCCAGCCGCATTAACGCCAATGCCTTCGAGGGAACCGGAGGCAACATTGCCATCAACACCCAAGGTATTTTCGTCTCCCCCGACAGTGCCATCACCGCCAGTTCCCAACTCGGAGTCGATGGCATCGTCCAAATTACCAATCCCGACGTGGATGCCGCCGCTGGGCTGGTAGAACTCAGCAGCGAAGTCAAAGACAGGCGCGATCGCGTTGTCTCGGGCTGTGCGATCGCGTCCGGTAACTCGTTTACGATTACCGGACGCGGCGGTCTACCGGAAAACCCGCTCTCTCTGATTCGAGGTGGAAGGACGTGGGACGATTTGCGAACGTTGACGGGGGATGAAGTGTCCCTAGATCGGGCATTATCTATTTCGCAGACTCCCTTAAGCCCCCCGCAAAAACTTCTCGAAGCCACGGGATGGGTGGTCCGCAATGATGGTACTGTCGAGCTGGTGGCCGATCGAGCTGGGGTTCCCCGTTCTTGGAGCCAAAGACCGCAGTGTTAACGCTGAACGATCCATTGCGATCGAGCTTCAACCCAGTTGTGCCAACCAACGGCAATGACCATGCCCATAGCTCACCACACATCCCGACACCCGAGCCAAAATTTAGAAGTATGGAGTAACCTTGCTAAGTTTGAAAAAGGCGATCGCTCCATCATCCATGTCACTCCAACTCACCCGCGCTTTTTCTCTTGTCAGTGTCTTGGCATCTTTCCCGATCTTTCCCCAAGAGACTGTCGCCCAAATCGTTCCCGATGCCAGCCTCCCAACCCATTCGACGGTCACGATTGAAGATTCCGTTCAAC
>NZ_JADEXN010000286.1 GCF_015207075.1 Zarconia navalis LEGE 11467 | reverse complement strand
GCTAATTGCGATCGCCTTTTTTATCGCTAGCTTGCAACTGGTTCCCTACATTCCCAAAGGACTGTTCAGCAGTCCCGATCGCGGGTTGAGTACGATTCAGGTAGAGTTGCCCCCCGGTTCGACGTTGCAACGAACTAAAGAGACGACCGATCGCATCACCCAAATTCTGCTGCAAGATCGGGCCACTAAAAATGTCTTTGCCAACGTTGGCAACGCCGGAACCGACGGCGAAATTAACGAAGCCACCCTCAGCGTCAACCTGATACCCAAAGAAGAACGGGAAGTGACTCAGAAAGAGTTTGAAGCCGAGATGCGCCGTCAGTTTGCCGAAATTCCGGGGGCGCGCATCAGCTTTGAAGCCGGAGGCGGCGGGGGAAGCAGTAAGGATGTCTCCATCGTCCTTAACAGCGAAAATCCCGAAGCTTTGCAACAAGCCGCAACAGATCTCGAAAGCCAAATGCGCGGAATTCCCGGTTTGGTGGAAGTCTCGTCTAGTGCCAGTTTAGTGAAGCCGGAAATTTCCATCGAACCGAATTTCCAACGGGCGGCGGATTTGGGAGTTTCAGTACGGGCGATCGCCCAGACGGCAAAACTGGCCACCCTCGGGGACAACGAAGCCAACCTCGCAAAATTCGACCTACCCGATCGGCAAATCCCGATTCGCATCCAACTTGCCGAACAATATCGCAACGATATCGATACCCTGAAAAACTTGCAAATTCCCACCGATCGCGGCGGGTTGGTTCCCCTCTCCTCCGTCGCCGCCATTACCCTTGGCAGCGGCCCGGCAGAAGTTCAACGATTCGATCGCGCCCGTCAGGTATCCGTCGAAGCCAACTTGCAAGGAATGGCCCTCGGCGATGCGGTAGCCGCCGTCAACGACCTCCCCGCCATGAACCCCCTACCCCCCGGTGTCAGCGAACAGCCTTCGGGAGATGCCAAAATTATGATCGATATTTTCTCTCGATTCTTGGGGGCGTTGGGATTAGCGGTGTTGTGCATCTACGCCATCCTGGTGCTGCTGTACAACAATTTCCTCTATCCGTTCGCGATTTTGGTCGCCCTACCTCTTTCCGTTGGCGGGGCATTACTGGCATTGCTCGTCACCCAAAAAGAAATGGGATTGTTCGCCCTCATCGGTATCGTTTTATTGATGGGATTGGTGACCAAAAACGCGATTTTGCTCGTAGACTGTACCCTAGCAAACCAAGAGGACGGATTGCCCCAATTTCGGGCAGTGGTAGAGGCGGGTGTTTCTCGCCTGCGCCCAATTTTCATGACCGCCATTTCCACCGTTGCTGGGATGATGCCCATCGCCCTGGAATTGGGGGCAACCGGAGAAGTTCGCTCTCCAATGGCGATCGCCGTGATTGGCGGTTTTTCCACATCTACGATGCTTACCCTGGTGGTGGTTCCGGTGCTGTTTACCTACATTGATAATTTCCAACGGGTATTTTTCAAAATACTCAAAGGCGAGTTTCCCTGGCGGCGCACTTTGGTCAGTAATAAGTAATGAGTAATGAGCGATCGATAAATGTTACTTCCAAACTACACTTAACCGAGCGGAAATATGGACTTACAACTGACCGATAAATTAGCCTTAGTTACAGGTTCTACAGGCGGAATTGGATTCGCGATCGCCCAAACTTTAGTCGCAGAAGGTGCATCCGTTATCGTCAACGGACGTTCTCAATCCTCTGTCGATGATGCAGTTGCCAAAATGCGATCGACTGCTACGGGGGAAGTGATGGGTTTAGCTGCCGATCTCAGTTCCACTGAAGGGGTCGATCTAGCCACCGAAAAATATCCCCAGATCGATATTTTAGTGAATAATTTAGGTATCTACGAAGCCAAACCTTTTTTAGAAATTACCGATGAAGACTGGCAAAAAATATTTACCGTTAACGTCATGAGTGGCGTGCGTCTTTCCCGTACTTATCTACCCAAGATGTTGGCAAAGAACTGGGGACGAATTATTTTTATTTCCAGCGAGTCCGGCGTACAAATTCCGACAGAGATGATTCATTACGGAATGACTAAATCCGCTCAAATTGCCGTCTCCAGAGGCTTAGCAGAATTAACGACGAATACGGAAGTAACCGTGAATTCGATTTTGCCAGGGCCGACAAAATCGAAAGGGGTCAAAGATTTTATCGAAAAGATGGCAAAACAAAAAAATACGACGGTGGAGGAAGTGGAAAAAGAGTTTTTTGCCCAAAACCGACCGACTTCAATTCTTCAGCGTTTTGCCGAAACTACAGAAGTGGCTAATCTCGTCGCTTACGTCGCCAGTCCCCTCGCTTCGGCAACCAATGGTGCGGCATTACGAGTTGAAGGGGGCATTTTGAAATCGGCATTTTGAAATCTGAAAATTTCTCCTTTAATTCCATGGTATAAAAAGAAAACTAAGGAGAAAGCGATGAGCAATTTAACCAACAAAGTCACCCTTGTTACGGGGGTCATCTAGAGCGCTTTCCCCGCAGCCAATAGGTGGTCATGTTGCCTTTACCTTTGACCGCGATTTTACCCCGTTCGTGGAGTTCGTATCGATCTTTGAGTTGTTCGTAAGTGGCTCGAGTCACTTGAATACTGCCCGGTTCTCCCGAAGACTCCATCCGAGACGCGACGTTGACGGCATCTCCCCACAGATCGTAAATGAATTTCTTAATGCCAATTACCCCAGCGATAACGACTCCCGTGTTGATACCGATACGGATTTGGATGTTTTCGCCCCGTTCCTCTCGAAAGCGAGTGACGGCTTCTTGCATCGCCAGGGCCATATCGGCGATCGCCGCAGCACGATCGGGCATGGGAACGGGCAACCCGCCAGCCACCATATAGGCATCGCCAATGGTTTTAATTTTCTCTAAGCCATGTTTTTCGGCAAGTCGATCGAAGGTGGAAAAAATCTCATTGAGCAAATTCACCAGTTCTAGGGGTTGGAGGCGCGCCGAGAGGGGGGTAAACCCAACAAGATCGGCAAATAGAATCGTTACCTCATCGAAATGCTCGGCAATGGCACCGCGATCGTGTTTCAATCGCGTGGCGATCGGTTCGGGCAAAATATTAAGCAATAATTGTTCTGATTTTTCCTGTTCGGCGTGTAATAAGGCTTGGGCTTGTTTGCGTTCTTCGATTTCTTGGACGAGTTCGAACGTCCGATCTTTGACTTTATACTCTAAGGTTTCGTTGGCAGCGATCAGTTGTTGTTTTGCCTCCCTCACCTGGGCGAGTGTGGCCGAGAGTATCATCGTTTCGACGGAGATCGCACCGATAAAGCCTTGTAACATCAACAATGTGGTGTTGAGATTCTCGCTAGAAAAGGAACTGTGGCCGTGAACGATACCCAATATTGTAATGACCGAGACAATGACAATTGCCGCACTCGCACCGAATTGACCGAATCGAAATGCCGCCCAAACCATCAAGGGAACCAGTAAATATTCCAGCGTCCATCCCTCGATGAAGGTGACGTGGCTAACACTCCACACCAGGGTGAACCAAAGTGCGATCTCGGCGAGATGCCACTGTTTTTGACGCCAAGATCTTCGAGGTCGGGCGATCGATTTCCTCGATTGCCAAGATGTTTTGAGGGCGAGTAAAAAAGGGGTAACGACCAAAATCCCGATCAGATCCCCCAGCCACCAAGTTATCCAAATTTCACCGTATTCCGACCAGTTCGCAAAACGACCCAGGCACAAACTCAAGGCCCCCACGGGGGGAGAAATGGTGCAACAAACGATTTCGATCGCAACGAATTTAAAAACATTGGAGGCGCAACTCAATATCGGGCGATTTCCTACCGCTCGTCGGATGAAGAAATGACCGAGGAGGGCTTGCAATGTCGCCCCCAGACCCACACCCAACCCGACGGTAATGGATATAGCGACCGATGCGTTGCTGGTGCGATCGAAAATAGCCCAAGTGCTACTGGCAAACTCCCCGAGCAAGATTCCCGGCCAAATTCGATAGCCGAAAAGCGAGACTGCCGAGAGTGCGAGTCCCGATGGTGGATAAATGGGTGTTACATTTCCCGGTGGAATGGCCGCGAGCTGTCCGAGTCGCCCCGCACTATAGTAGAGAACGGCAAAACTTCCGATAGCGAGCCATTGAACCAACCAGCTTTGTAGAGTGCGAGATTTAGTAAGCATCAGCCGTTTGTTTTTTCTACGGGTGAGTCGATCGGGAACGATCGATCGACAATAAAGCTTTTTCCAATTCCAACTTGGTTTATTTAATGGCACTCGAATGATGTTGCTTCGAGAGGTCTAGTAATTTGCAATATCGCATTTAACTTTTTCGAGTCATGGGCGATCGTCTTTTCGCCACCCTTGAAGGAACCTAGCAATTGGGATATCTTTCCCCGCACCCACTAATTTATTCTTCAGTAAATCGATCTGCCTATCGGGAATTTCAATTTGATTCCATGGCAGTCGCATGTGTTACGAACACCCCAAACAATAAAAAGAATCTGTCGAGCTTAAGTTTTTGGCGAGTTTGTTAAATCTCTTTAATTTTACAAACTTGAGGGTTGTAAAGTGATTTTCCTGAAAATACCAACTGGGTCGCGAGCTTTCCATCGCTCAGCAGAAATATTCAGGTTTTTACCTTAAAATTAATCGATCGTCAAGTTTCTTGTCTCATTTTTTAATTTTTTTTGTCGATGCATATCAACTGTAGATCGCCCAGACAAGGTACGATCGAGATTAAAGTGCGAAAGTACTTTCTCTCGATCGTACTAATAGTTTAAGTATATAGCGTTTTTTATTCAATGTATTTCTTGGAGCGATCGTACCTATTTTTCTGCTCACAACACTGCAGAAATAATACTATTTTTAAATAAAAAATATCTAATTTCTGTTTTTCACTTTTAACTCAAGAAATTAAATCTAAAAAAGTATTTATTAATTTTTTTTTCAAGACTTATTAAAAAATAAACGATATTCTTTAGACGTAAAAAACATTATTAACTTAGTTGGTATATTGGTTTGAAACAAATCACCACCAAAATGAACACCTTGGCGATCGAAATCAGCCAAACTCAGCATCGCGCGATCGCGTAAAAGGTTTGCCATCCGATCGATTGAGCATATCGAGAGATCGGAGGATGGGGCGAACTTGGGTGATATCTCGACCCCAAATCGGAAGTCAGCGCTCGGACATTCGTGCCCTTGGCAATTAGAACATCTAAACATCTAGAATCTCGATATAGCAATTCTCAGTCTTGTGAGGTACACCCAAATTCTATTTCCTATTCCCCATTCCTGGTTACTGAGCCTGTCGAAGTGCCCATTCCCTGGTCACTGAGCTTGTCGAAGTGCCCCATTCCCGAAAACCAGAAACTCTGTACTTCAACAGATTGATAACCGCTATACTGCTTTTGGACATTCCTACTTGCCACGATCGTTTAAGCCTTTCGGGTCGATACCGAATCCAAAAGTCATTCAAAGAATCATTCTTCCCGATCTTAGATCTTCCATCAAAATGGTATCCTGAAGCACGATATGGCTTCCTCAAATATCCATTTAGGATTTTATCCAGGGAGGGGTTGGGGCCTAGACGAACCTTCCCAAAGTTTATCCCCCATTGTCGTTCGTCCCCCTCGCTGTAAGCTTTTCTCAATTAGGGTGGCTTGGGCTTTCGTACCACTCACCCTAATGCTCCAAGTTCTTGGGTTTCGATTTTTAGGTTTGAGTTCTCAGGTTTGAGTTCTTCGGTTCCAATTCTTCAAACAAGCGAAAAGTCAATGATGTCAACTTATTCAATTAGCGATCGCGATCGCATCCAACTTTCTCAACTCGATATGCCGCCTCGTCTCTTGCTAGGCCCAGGTCCGTCGAATTCTCATCCCCGCGTTCTCTCAGCCCTGGGAATGCGTCAAGTCGGCCATCTCGACCCCCGTTTTATCAACTTGATGAACGAAGTGCAGACGTTATTGCGCTATGCGTGGCAAACCCAAAACCCCCTCACGATTCCCGTCAGCGGAACCGGAAGTGCCGCCATGGAAGCCACCCTTGCCAATGTCGTCGAACCGGGAGATGTGGTAGTTGTCGGGGTGAAGGGATATTTCGGGCATCGCCTCGTGGATATGGCCGGTCGTTACGGGGCTAACGTCCAAAAGCTGACCAAGCCCTGGGGGCAGGTTTTCACTCTCGATGAATTGCGCGCGGCCCTGGAAACTCACCGTCCGGCAGTGCTGGCCCTCGTCCACGCCGAAACTTCTACCGGTGCCCGCCAACCCTTAGAAGGGGTGGGGGAATTGTGTCGTGAATTTGGCTGTTTGCTGCTGGTGGATACAGTCACCAGTCTGGGAGGTCTACCGCTGTTTTTAGATGAGTGGGGGGTCGATTTAGCCTATAGTTGCAGCCAAAAAGGGATTGGGTGTCCGCCGGGAATTGCCCCCTTCACCATGAGTCCCCGCGCGGTGGAAAAACTCCACGCCCGTCGTACCCCCGTCACCAACTGGTATCTGGATATGTCCCTGGTGAGCAAATATTGGGGTCAAGAGCGTACCTACCACCATACTGCCCCGATTAATATGAACTACGCCCTGCGCGAAGCGTTGCGCATCCTGGCAGAAGAAGGATTGGCAGACCGCTGGGCGAGACATCAAGCCAATGCCGAACTCCTGTGGGAAGGCTTAGAGCAAATCGGTCTGGAGTGCCACGTAGAGAAAGAATACCGCCTGCCGACTCTGACGACGGTTCGCATTCCCGAAGGGGTGGATGGCAAAGCCGTTGCGGGTCAGTTACTCGCCGACTACAATATCGAAATTGCGGGAGGTTTGGGCGAACTGGGAGGTAAAGTCTGGCGCATCGGACTGATGGGCTTTAACAGTCGCCGCGAGAATGTCATTACGTTGCTCGAAGCC
>NZ_JADEXN010000285.1 GCF_015207075.1 Zarconia navalis LEGE 11467 | reverse complement strand
GTTGAGTATGGCAATTGCATCTACCCTCTCTACACAAACCGTTGGGCAAGCGGGTCGATCGAGCCGCGCGGTTACCACCACCTGGCGCATTTCCGTCTCGAGGGCACGATTCCCACTTGGATCTTTGCTTGTGGGGATGCACTGCTCGAAAAGCGCCTGTGGATGCAACAAGGACAAAATACAACCTATATTCGCTACACCTTCACTCGGGGATCTGGGACGCTGAAGCTATCCCTCAAAGCCCTGGTTAACTATCGCGATCGCCATGGGGGTAGCACGAAGGTAGATTGGCGAGTCGACGCGATCGATCGCGGTATTCGCCTTATCGCTTTCGACGATGCCGTTCCGTTTTACCTATGGCGCGATCGCACCGATGCCACTTGCTCGATTTCGCCGACATGGTACGAAAACTTCGATCTGGCCATCGAACGGTATCGGGGAACGGGCGATCGAGAAAATCACCTTCACGCTGCCACCATTGAAATCGCTCTCGAACCGGGAGAATCGCTAACGGTTGTCGCCAGCACCGATCCAACGCCCAATTTAGATGGTCTGGCGGCATTGGCAGAACGTCGGGCTTACGAACGGCAACTCCTCGAGCAATCCTCGAAGGTGCCCTATCTCAAAGCGACTGGCAAGCCGGAATGGGTCGATCGCCTCGTTCTGGCCGCAGACCAGTTTATTGTCAACCGTCCCCTGAGCGCTCGACCCGATGGAAAAACGATTATTGCCGGCTACCCTTGGTTTGCCGATTGGGGACGGGATACGATGATTAGCTTGCCGGGATTGACCCTATTGACGGGACGACCCGAGATTGCCCGAACGATTCTGGGCACCTACGCTCGCTATCTCGATCGGGGAATGCTGCCTAACGTGTTTCCCGATCGGGGCGATACCCCAGCCTACAACACCGCTGATGCCAGTCTCTGGTTCGCCGAAGCGGTGCGATCGTACTACGCGGCAACGGGCGATCGCGACTTTTTAGAAGCGATTTTCCCTGCCATCGAAGAAATTATCCGCTGGTACCGACAGGGAACTCGATACAACATTCATTGGGATCGCCAAGATGGATTGATTTATGCCGGGGAACCGGGAGTGCAAGTCACCTGGATGGATGCCAAAGTGGATGATTGGGTGGTGACACCGCGCCACGGAAAACCCGTCGAGATCAACGCGCTGTGGTACAACGCCTTGAGAATTGCCTCGGAGGTTGCCAAAATCCTTGGGTATCCTGATGGAGAATACCGCGACCTGGCCGAACGAACGGTTGCTGGGTTCGAGCGCTTCTGGAATCCCACCACCGGCTACTGTTACGATGTCCTCGATACTCCCTCGGGCAACGATCGGGCTTTGCGTCCCAACCAACTCCTGGCGGTTTCTCTTTCGGGAGTCTGCGGCAAGTACGCCAAACCTCTCCTGCAACCCCGGCAGCAAAAGGCGATCGTGGATGCGTGCGGTCGGGAATTGCTAACCTCCTACGGGCTGCGATCGCTCGCGCCAAGCGATCCCCAGTACCGAGGTCATTACGGGGGCGATCGGCAACAGCGAGATGGCGCGTACCATCAGGGAACCACTTGGGGATGGCTCATCGGGCCGTTCGTGGAGGCTCACTTCCGAGTGTATAACGATCCCCAAAGGGCACTCGAATTTCTCGAACCGATGGTGCACCACCTGCAAGGGGCGGGTTTGGGAAGTATTAGCGAAATTTTTGATGGCGACCCGCCCATGACTCCAAGAGGGTGTTTTGCCCAGGCTTGGAGCGTTGCGGAGGTGCTGAGGGTGCGCTCTCTCGTCTCATCGAGAGAGACGAGAGAGTTCGGTTGAATCGAGGGAGAAACGGGTCACTTGGACGTTAACCGACCATCTTCGAGGTGAACGACGCGATCGGCCACATCGAGAATTCGGGGATCGTGAGTCACCATCAGGACTGTAACACCTTCCTCTTTCGCCAGCTTGCGCAACAGTTCGATGGCTGTATGACCGCTTTGGGAATCGAGTGCGGCCGTCGGTTCGTCGGCCATAATGAGTTGAGGGTTGCCAGCTAAAGCCCGCGCGATCGCCACTCGCTGTTTTTGTCCCCCCGAGAGGTTGCGGGGCAAACTATGGACTCGATCGCCCAAACCCACCTGTTCTAGGAGGTCATGCGCCCGATCGCGCGCCTTTCGACCTCTAATATTCTTTAAATGGAGAGCCACTTCGACATTTTGGGCGGCACTCAACGCCGGAAATAGGTTAAATCCCTGGAAAATGAAGCCGATATGGTCTAGACGAAATTTTGAGAGTTGCTTGCGAGACATCTGGGTAATATTCTGACCGAGCAAGCACACTCGACCGGTCGTGGGAGTTAGCAATCCCGACAGAATCGAGAGTAAGGTGGTTTTCCCCGATCCCGATGGCCCCATCAAAATCTGAATGCTCCCGTGAGGGATAGCTAAATCGATACCTTTGAGCACCCGAGAACCGAACCCTCCAGAATGAAAGGTCATTTCAATTCCCTCAGCAGCAATGGCACCAGAATGGATGTTTTTAGAGCAAATAGGTGTTGCTACCGTCTGGGAACTTTGGGTAGACACAGGAGACTGAAGTTGCGAAACAGTAATCATTATAAGTGTTCCAGTCGAGTCCTCATTATTGACATACGTCTGAGTGGAGCGAGTTTATGCATTCGCGCACTCACCTCATCAAGAAGCCCTGAAGGCAGATTAAAACAGGCGGGTGGTTCTATACACTGCCCGATGGTTGAGAAAAACTCAGCACGCCCGATCGAACCAGGCAAGTGGGCGAGAATCGGGTTCAGAATGGGCTGAAGACCGACGACCTTTACCAAGGGTAAGAAGTTATTGAAATAACTCCATTATTACCTAGGGTTAATCTGAAACGGCGATCGAGTCGATATTTGACTCGTGGGGTATGACAGGGACGGATCGGGGCATTCCAGGTCGTGCAGTTCGAGCGGGTCATCGTTGGCGATTGAGCTATCGTGGCTTTGGAGCGGGAGGCATTGGCTGTTTGCCCCACATCGATCTATATGTTGTATATTCTGCACTCATTTTCTGACTTGCCTTTGACAATTGCGTGAATCTAAGCTGAGAAAATGACCCAAAAGGCAGATCTCGTTCGAGCTACACCAATGGTTTGAATTTAGCGCCGAATCTCGAACCCGCGATAACGTTGATGTGCCCGATTTTCAATCGTCACATTTTCCACCATCGCCCCTTTTGGCCCTCGATGACACCAACCCAGCATCCCTTCGATCTGCTGTCGGGTTCCTTCAAAGGCGGCTTCCACCCGACCGTCGGGCAAATTTCGCACCCAACCGACAATTCCCAACCGCTTGGCTTCGCGGGCGGTCGAGAAGCGATATCCGACACCTTGGACTCGACCGGAAATATAGGCGCGAATGTGAGTGTGAGAGGGTTCCATAGTAATCTGTTACGTAAAGATGGGGTTGACCAAATCGTTTCACCGGAGGATCGCTGTTTTTGCTCGCACGAATCAAAACCAATCTCAAATATGGGGTCAAGCAAGGACGGGAGTGGTTGCAAAAGTGGGGAACTCGCCGTCGTCGGCAAATTGTCAGTTTTCTGTTAATATTTCTTTTGAGTTTGACTCTGACAAAAGTCATTTGGGAACTCGTCACCGAGGAAATTGCGATTTTTGGCTTTCACGATATTATCGATGTTACCAATACCACCCAAATGCCACCCCAGCGCGAGAAACGGCATGGAGATTATACTAAACAAGATTTAGAGGAACTGCTCGAATATTTAGTTAAAAATAACTATTGGTTTCTCTCCACTCAAGACCTCTACGATTATTTTATCGGTTCTAATACAAAACCGATACCTGACAGTCGCAAGGGACAAAAAAGAGTGATGATTACCGTCGATGATGGGTATCAAAACGCTCACGAGAATATTCTCGACTTAGCGATAAAGCTCCAAGAAAAATACGATCGGGCGATCGAAATTGTTTGGTTTGTCAATCCACCTTTTATGGGAAAGTTAGGTAAAGATATACCCAGCGGTCTCGATCGGGTCAGTTGCGAAGATTTTCGAGCCGGATTGGCGGCGGGATTCTACGATCTGCAATCTCATGGCGCAAATCACACGAATTTAACAGAACTCGATTCCCAAAAGTTAGAGGACGATCTGTCTAAATCTCAACAAATTCTTCGAGAGTGTACTCGAGATGTCGATAGCGATCGAATCGTTGCCAATCACATTGCTTATCCGTTTGGAGCGGCAGACGATCGGGTGGAAAATGCAGTCAAGAAATATTACTTTTCTGGATACAATTATAGCAATCAAACCCTCAAAGGAAAACTTAAAAATCCTTATCAAATTCCGCGCGTTAGCATTCATCAAAACATTCCACCACAACGATTAATTCGCTTAGCAAAAGGGGGTTGGATTTAATCCCAGTCTATTCGAGCTTCGCCCTCTAAATGGCGGTAGCGATCGAGCGAGCAAGAGCGCATTTGTATCCGTTTAATTCGCAAAAGGCAACATCATTGGATTGAAGCGGGTCATCGGTGGTAGGCCATACCGGTCGTGCGCGTCAAAAAATAGCGCTTTATTAGATCTGCATTTTATGCTGTAGGGATAAGCGATCGGTTCTGTGCCATCTGCAAAAAACTTTCGATCGATTGCTATAATCGCAGTTCGCGATCGTGTTTTGACGCTCTTTAGGAAATCTATAACTATTTCAAATTCTAATATTTTGCCTCCCTTTTTTTTACTCTTTTTTCTTTAAAACTAGGGCGCATAATATCGCTTTAATAGAAACCCCTCAATTTGTCAGGGTATAAAACTGAGTTCGATCGCATTCAAATCGATAGAATATATATATAAATGGACTATTTCGATAAAAAAATAACTTCAAAATGTCCTTGATTTTTAACTTCCTAATTGGCATTCCCGGTAGCGGTAAATCCACCTTTGCCCAACAGTGGATTGAAGCGGATTCATCCTATGCGATCGTCTCCACCGATTCGATTCGAGAACAACTCTTCGGCGATGAATCCGTTCAGGGGGATTGGAAAGCCATCGAAGCAGAAGTATTTGCCCAAATTTGCACCCATATCGCCAATGGAACTTCGATTATTTACGATGCCACCAATGCCAAACGTCCCTGGCGGTTGGGATTTCTCCAGCCAATCCAACAACAGTTAGAAACTCACCCCAAAATAGACGATCGAATTGAATGGATGGCGTGGCATCTCGATACCGATATCGCCATCTGCAAGCAACGCAACCAACAACGCCAACGCATCGTTCCCGATGCCATTCTCGACGATATGGCAACTGCCCTCGAACGGTTTCCCCCAATGGCTGCGGAAGGGTTTGTGGATGTGAACGCGGTTCCTCTGGATTCCGAGGGGAATTACGATTTAGCCAAAGTATTGCGCAAAATTGAGAGTTTGCCTCGCCGCCGCATCAGTCGCGCCAACCGCAGCCGTCAAGTGGAGTGGCATCCATACTCTTTGCTGTTAGATTTCGATCGCCTGATGTTTCTGATTGCCCTGATTTTGCACCATCCAGGGTTAGGCAATCGCGATCGTCAAGATATGGATAAAGAGATGGAATTCGAGACATCTGCCGAAGAAGTCAGTGTGGCGATGGCGCGGGAACATGGGGCAGTGTATGCGGATATCGATGCCATTGCGCGGGATTTGGCGTGGTTGGAAGCCAACGGTTTTATCCATCCCAAAACTCCCACCAAAACCCCTACCAAAACCCTTACCAAAACCCTTACATCTGTCGGCAGATCTCACCATACTGCCATTACCTTGGAAACCTGCAAACGTCCTGCCAACACCGAAACTCACCGTTATAGCGATCGCCTGTTATTCTTGCGGTTGATGGGGATTATCCGCGCCATCCTCCGTTCCCCCCTTCAAGAAATACCGGGGGAAAACAGCCTCGATACCCTGGTGCAACAACTCGCTGAGAGTGGCATCGTCGGGGAAACCCGCGATAACTTGCGCCGGGATATCGAAAAAGCACTCAAACCCTACGGCATTTTCAACGCCGCTTCCTACCGTCGGGGATACTTCATCGGAACGGCGATTCTTACCCCTTCAGAGTTGAATGCGGCATATAAGTTGCTGCAATCTCAGGCGCAACGGTTCGACGATCCCGTGGCATTGGAAGCGTATCAGATTTTTGGCGATCGCCTCAAACAGTCAAAATTGCTCGCCGCAGACGAGAGGTATCCGGTACGGGTTTTGGGAACGAAGTCGATATTCAATCCGGCGGATTTACCCTCATCGGCGTTGATTCGCCATACGGAAATCCTAGAACGGGGGATTGAAACCGGCGAGTTACTCGAACTTAAGCGGTTGCAAGGGGGAGGACGGTTTGTAGGGGATGTAGAGGAATTTTTCTGTGTTTGGCCGCTTCAGTTAGTGTTTCACAACATTGCCTGGTATCTGGGATTTGAGTGTTGCGGGGGAGATAAAGATGGGTTGCTGCGGTTCGGACGACTCGATCGCCTTTTTTTGGGGCAACCGACACATCAAACTCGTTCCATGCAGCAGCAGAAAACTGCCCTCAAGCGGCTGACGCAATTATACGATGCCAGTGCCGGGGCATTTCTGGGGAATTCGGCAGCCGAACAAAAGTTGTATCTGAGTGGTAACGGACGGCAGCAGATGGAAATCGTAGTGGAGTTGTGGTGTAGCGATGGCAGTTTCCGGTTTATCAGCGAGGGAACCCAACGTTTTGCGCAGATGCAGATGTCGCCGAAGCGGTCGGGCAGTTCGCGCAATCGATCGATATTTAGCCTCCAGGGGACGGGGGATAGTCAGTTTCCCCATCGGGTTCGGGTTCGGTTACCGCGTTGGTCGGTGGGGGATGTGGATTTGAAGCGGTGGATTGTGGGTTGGGGGGGTGAGGTGAAG
>NZ_JADEXN010000284.1 GCF_015207075.1 Zarconia navalis LEGE 11467 | reverse complement strand
CTTCCGTTGCCTCCGTTGCCCACGTTGCTCCTACATTTCGCGAATCACCGGCTTCCCATCTTCGATCGCCCCAATGAGAACGACATCGGAGACTTCCACAAACAGTCCGTTTTCCAAAACGCCGGGAATGTTGTTGAGAGTTTTCTCCATTTCTGCGGGGTTGTCGAGGGTCTCGAACTTGACATCGACGACTAAGTTGCCTTCATCGGTGACGACGGGGCCGGCTTTTTTGACCCCCATGCGCAATGTGGGTTTGCCCCCCAGCTTTTCGATCGCCCGCATCACCGGAGTCATCGCCATCGGCAGGACTTCCACCGGCAGCAGGAACGTCGAACCCAATCGATCGACGATTTTGGACTCATCCACTACCACCACGAACTGTTCGGCGAGGGCATCGACAATTTTTTCGCGGGTGTGGGCCGCACCGCCTCCCTTGATTAAGTTCTTGTCGGGATCGACTTCATCAGCCCCGTCGATGGCGATATCGATGCGATCGACTTCGTCGAGGGTGGTTAGGGGGATACCGTACTCTTTAGCCAGAACCGAGGCCTGAAAAGATGTGGGAATACCTTTAATGTCCGAGAGTTCCCCCGATTGCAGGCGCTTACCGAGAAATTCGATCGCGTAGGCGGTGGTAGACCCCGTTCCCAGTCCGACGATCGAACCCGATTTTACGAGATCGGCAGCGGCCTTACCCACTTGCTGTTTCATCAATTTAACGGGGTCTTGTTCCGTACTCATTCAAAATACTCCTTAAAAATTGGTCTTGGTCGAACATCGATCGCGCCAAAAAATGAAGTGGCGCGATCGCTACTGACTTGTGCTGGGCTAAAAAAAAGTTAACATTGTTTGGTCAACATATACTCACTTAACCTTTGACTCCGCCAAAAGTCAGGTTAGGGAAATTCTTAGGTTGCGGGGATTCCCATGAATAAAACCCCTGTATTTTTCTGGTAGGATAACTGCCAGGGTTGGGGCGATCGAATACAGAAGCCCTGACTTGCGCGTTTGGAATCTCTCGGGCATTGAGTCCGATAGCCATGGCGCGGTCGCGGGTGCATCAACGGCCAGACAGCTTATCCAAGGGAGCAATCGCTGATGGGATATATTGTTTCGACCACCAATATGAAAGGGGGGGTTGGCAAAACCACGCTGACAGTCAACCTTGCCACTTGTCTGGCAAAATATCACGGCAAACGGGTTCTTGTGGTCGATCTCGATCCGCAAATCAGTGCCACCTTATCGCTGATGCCGCCAGCAGAGTTTGCCAAACTGCGCAAAGAGCAGCGGACTCTCAAATCGTTGATTCAAAAGGCAATTACGAACGATCCCCAATTTAACTTAGGGGTTGAAGATATTATTCAGCCCTATGCGGGAACCCTCACGGGTATCGATATCTTACCGGGAGATATTGATTTGTATAATGATTTTCTCGTCGCCGAAACGATGTATAAAAAGGCGATGCGCAATCCGGGTAATAATTTTCAATCGGTTTGGGACTCATTTGAAGATGACCTATTGCAAGGTATTTTAAAATCTGTCGTTCCCCAATACGATTTTATTATTTTAGACTGCGCCCCCAGCTACAATATTATTACCCGCAGTAGTTTAGTCAATAGCGACTTCTACTTAATTCCGGCAAAACCCGAACCCCTATCCTACATTGGAATTCAATTGCTCGAGCGACAAGTGAAACGGTTAATTGAAACCCACCAAGCCGATCGAAAAGAACAAACACAACTAATCGGTATTGTTTTTACGATGTCGCGTAATATTTTAGCGGGTCGTTATTACCAGAAAGTTATGCAGCGAGTGCGCCAAGAATTTAACGCCGCTCAAATCTTTAAAACCACCGTTCCCATGGACGTGAACGTGTCGAAAGCGGTGGATAGTTTTAAGCCGGTGGTACTGACCGAACCTGGATGTGCTGGGGCGAAAGCTTTTAGAAATGTCACCCAAGAATTGTTGCAGAAAATTTCAGTTTTGCGAGGCGGACCGGCGGCTAAAAATGCTTTCAATTTGTCTAAGTTGGATTAAATTTTGGGCGATCGACACTTTAATAGACCTCTCCGGAAAAGAGACAATAGGAAACGGGTAACCGAGGTGAGAATTGATTGTTTTAAGGGCGAAAATTGATTGCAACTTTTATTGTCGGAAATGTCTAATAGAAGATATCTTCAAAAGTAGATGAATTCTTTCTTGTTGCATTTCAATCTGAACTCGTGACAGTTTTCTTTGCACAACTTGGAATCCCATTCCCGCTTTTCGCCGCACCCATAGATGAAGCTCCCGACTACTGTGGTGCCAATGTGTGTTCGCTGTGCCACACCCACCAACAACATACGTTCTGCGGTATTGGCTGTGTGATGATACCGTGCCCATCCTGCAGCAGTATTAGTGCCTTAGAGGTCTACAATCGCCATGACGCTGAATGCAGCTCGCAATGCAACAAATTGCGCGCACATTGGGATATGACCTAGTGTGAAGTTGCTTTGTGTGATGATGAAATTGCGATCGATTCTCACAGAAAGTTCTCAAATATCTGCTGGAAAAAAGACCCTCAGATGATGCTGAGAGTCTTTTTCGAGGAACTTAAATTTTGAGAATTCAGATCGATAGCAAGTCGGTGTCTAATTTTTACGGTTTCGCCACTAAATTATCGAATGACCGGTAATTTCTCGGGACGATCGCGATCGCTGACAAAACTGACTTCGTTATCAGAATCTAGCTCCCCAAGCTTTAACGAATGTACTCTTTAAGGATGCTGTTGCGGTTGGGATGGCGCAACTTGCGAAGAGCTTTAGCTTCGATTTGCCGAATTCGCTCGCGGGTGACGTTGAAAATTTGTCCGATTTCTTCGAGGGTTTTCATCCGACCGTCATCGAGACCGTAACGCAATCTCAACACATCCCGCTCGCGAGGGCTGAGGGTATCGAGAACGCTTTCGAGGTCTTCGCGCAGTAAGCTCTTAGAAACTTGGTCTTCGGGGGTCTCGCCGTCAGATTCGATGAAATCGCCCAAGCGAGAGTCTTCTTCTTTACCGATAGGAGTTTCGAGAGAAATCGGTAACTGAGCCGACTTGGCAATGAACCGCAGCTTCTCGATGGTCATTTCCATGCGAGTGGCGATTTCTTCTTCTGTGGGCTTGCGTCCCATTTCCTGGGAGAGCAATTTGGTGGTCTTCTTGATTCGGGAGATGGTTTCGTACAAGTGAACCGGAAGCCGAATCGTGCGAGATTGATCGGCGATCGCGCGGGTAATTTGCAGTTGCTCGGAACCGGCGATAACGTATCGCAGTTGAGTTGGCAGTTCTTTGTTAATGGCGAAGCCTTCCACGAGCTGTTGTAGGGCGACGGCGGGAATAAACAATCGGTGAATCGCTCGATCGATAATAAACTGAGATAGACCCACCGCATCCTTTCGCAGCGCCTCGGGAATCATCTCTAACACTCCGCCAGAAAGCCAAGTGGAAAAAATTTCCTGGCAAGAGACGTCGAAGTTAACCGAAGCCAGTTGCAGGGTTTTCATTCCTGCCCCGAGTTCGTAGTGCTGCAACTGCCACTCGAGTAAATTCAAAATCGGCAGCCCTGGCATGGCAATGCCTTTAGGCTTGCCCGTGGAACCCGAAGTATAAGTCACGTAGAGGAGATTCTCGGGGGTCGCCGTTCGGCCTAAGTTTTCCCGGCTTTCTTCAGCAACGATCTCACGCCGTGCATCCAGACAAACCACTTTAGCCCGATGGAGTGGAAGCGCCTTAACTAGATGCTGCTGGGTTAAGATTACTGGAGCTTGGGTATCTTCCAACATTAAAGAAAGACGTTCGCCAGGATAGCTCGGATCGAGTGCCATATAAGCGCCCCCAGCTTTAAGGATACCCAGAAGCCCCACCGCTAAATCGAGCGATCGCTCCAGACACACCCCCACGAGAACTTCGGGTTCGACTCCCAATTGTTGCAAGTAACGGGCAAGTTGGTTGGCGCGCTCGTTGAGTTCTCGGTAGGTTAAATGTCGATCGCCAAAAACAACGGCGATCGCATCTGCATTTTGCTGGGCTTGGAGTTCAAATCGTTCGTGAATGGCGAGATTTTGGAGTTCGTCGCGGTGAGTGGAGTCAAAAAGTTGCTGGCTTGAGTCTTTCATGGCATCGTATACCCGGTTCGGAACGAGAATTAAATAATATCCGGAATTATCCGGTCTGTGATTGGGTCGTGTAATTCTATTGTGGTCGGTCGTTATCAAAGACAATTTCGATCGTTTTCTTGAACTTAGGAGTCACTTTGCATTCGATTATTGCTCTTATTTTACTGCTAGAAAAACATGATTTTTTTTTGAAAAATGTCTTGCACTTGCCGATTTTTGACTTGAGTAATCTCTTCATTTTTAGTATGATTTTTTCTGCCGACCGGTTTAGCCAGACGATTAAGACAGCGAACTAAAATAGATTTTCTAGAATTCGATCGTTTAATGATAACGAACAATTATCCTCGCTCCATATCCAAGAAAATATCGAAACCATCCAAAATTCAATCTGTTTTTTAGAAAATGGTTTATCGAAATTCACAATTTTAAAATATTTTTAGAACTACAGATAATTCCTCTTCACAAATTTTGTTAATGTCACTAATATACATATAGCTTGATTTTTTTTCTTTCTTAATTTATATTGTTTTTTGAAAAACACGATTCTGAAGAAATCAGACAGGCAATCTATCTTATGTTTTTAAGCTTGATGACAACTCGTCCCAATGCGCTCGATTTTTTTTTAAATCCTTTTGAGTATTATACAATACCTCTCGATCGATGGATTGCAACATTTGTCAACTATATTGTCAATCATTTTCGATCGATATTTCAAGCAATTCGTTTACCAATTAGTTGGACTCTAGAAGAAATTCAATCAATTTTCCTAATCATTCCTCCTCTTATTTTTATATTGGCTGCAGGCTTAATAATTTGGCAAATTGCTGGAAGGTTTGTAGCAATTTATAGCATTATTTCTTTAATATTAGTGGGTTCGATCGGCGTTTGGGAGCCTGCAATGGTTACACTTTCATTAGTATTAACAGCCGTTTTGTTTTGCATTGTGACAGGAATTCCCCTGGGAATTGCTTGTTCGATAAACGATCGTCTAGAGGGTATTATCAAACTAATTCTCGATGCAATGCAAACCATTCCTCGTTTTGTCTATCTCGTCCCTGTCGTGATGCTCTTCGGCATCGGTGAAGTCCCCGGAACCATCGCCACAATTATTATTTCTCTTCCACCCCTCGTGCGTCTTACAAACTTAGGAATTCGCCAAGTCTCACCCGAGATGGTGGAAGCAGCCACAGCATTTGGTTCGACCCATTTACAAATTCTCTTGGAAGTCCAAATTCCCCTTGCTTTACCCAGTATTTTGACGGGATTAAATCAAACTATTCTTTTTGCTTTAGCAATGTCAGTTCTCACCGCAATGATTGCAGCTCCCGGATTGGGATCGATCGTTTTAGAAGGAGTCGGTCGCTTGGATGTCGGTCAAGCAGCAGTGGGAGGATTAGGAATTTTTTTACTAGCAATAATGCTCGATCGCATCACCCAAGCTATTGGCAAATCTAATCTACAAATGGCTTGGCACAAGCAAGGTCCGATCGGTCTTTTCGTATCTTTATGGCAGTTGCAAGGAACTCATCAATAAAATGCATACAGTTTATTTTGAATCGCTGTTCTATTGGAAGCATTATCGAGAAGGACAATTGCAAGGTCGGACATTGTCTGTTTCAATTGTCTGGCGAGCGTTAACCCCGCCATCCCAGCCCCACAAATCGCCACATCGTAGATTTTGTTATTCATGTGATTGATTTAGTGGCATTTTAAAAGTGCCATTTTAAAAGTGCGACAAAAAAAGAGTCCAGAATAAAATTACCCACAAATTGCCCGATCGCGAATCGATGCCCTCACAGAGTCTAAGCCCGAGTCGAACCGACTTCAGACGTTATTAAGACTCTGACCCAAATGAGTTGGCCCCGATGTCAACTCACTCAAGCAGTACGGCCATCGATTCGCCCTACGCCGGCAATGGCAATTGCGGATACCCCTGTTGGAACTCTCGATCGCGAGTATTTTCTTGAGGTGCGCCTATTCTCTCAAAACTGAAAAGAGATGTCTTTCCAAAATCGGAAAATTTCCTGCCAATATCGGAAATTTTTTGCCCTCTAAAGTCTCGATCGAGCTTTTATAATTTAGATTGTTAAAAACTTCTAAAAAGACTTGATAATTGACGATCGATTAATTTTTTTCTAAAAAATGAAGACTCTAAACGAACTTTTATCTCACCTGCACGATCTCGATATTCAACTCTGGCTCGAGGGCGATCGCCTGCGCTACAATGCCCCCAAAGGAGCCTTAACCCCAGAACTGCGCGATCGCCTCGTCGAGCGTAAAGCCGAAATTATTTCCTTTTTGCAACAGGCGAATGCAACAGTTGCTAACCCAACTCTGCCGTTGCAACCCGTAGTTAGAGACAAGGATTTTCCCCTATCCTTTGCCCAAGAAAGAATTTGGTTTCTCGAATATATCGGAGGGAAAAGCGGTAGCTACAATATGCCGCTGGTTCAACGTCTGAGGGGAAACCTCGATGTCGAAGTTCTCAGAAAGGCGATCGGGGCGATCGTTGCCCGACACGAAATCCTGCGAACTACTTTCAAACGGGTCAGACATTCGGCCGTTCAAGTCATTCATCCCACTTTCAATCTTGAAATCCCCGTCCTCGACATCCAACAGGAACCGGAAAAACTCGAATCGATCGTCACCGAAGAAATTCAGCAACCCTTCAACCTCGAAACCGGCCCTCTGCTGCGAGTTCGGCTGCTGCACCTCGCCCAACAAGAGCATATTTTCCTGCTAGTGACTCACCACATCATCTCCGATGCCTGGTCTGAAGGGGTCTTTATCAAAGAGTTATTCCG
>NZ_JADEXN010000283.1 GCF_015207075.1 Zarconia navalis LEGE 11467 | reverse complement strand
ACTTAACCGAACTTAATAGTTAGATCCTCGCCGCGAGCAGATACCGTACCAACTCGCCAAACCCATCCCCTTCCATTCCCTGGGTGAGATAAGCCGGAGGATGAGGGAGCAAATCGAGATAGTCGGCAATATTGGCCACTCCCACCGAATGGGGGAAATTGCTCGGATCGAACAAACTGCGATCGTTGGGACTATCTCCCACTGTTAGCACGCGATCGCGATCGAGCTGGGGAAAGTAATCCTCAAGCACCCGCAAAACAGCGGCCGCTTTTTCCTGGGCAAAAGGCTTGATATGGCACTGCACCGTACTGTAGACAAAATCCCAACCTTGCTCCTGGCACGAAGCCGCCATTTGTTGCAAATCCACCTGGCTCAGTCCCTTCACATCAAATGTCCAATCCGTAATCCGAAACGGATTGTCAGCGGATTCTTGCAGGTGGGGAAAGTCTCGTTGCAGCGACTCGAAAACCCGCGCTAGGTTTTGTCGGTGGGCGATCGGATCTTTGATGTCGTTGAGAAGAAGGGGAAAGTTTCTATCGCTCGCGTACAGCAGCCCGCCATTTTCGGCGATCGCTCCCCAAACCGGTAGGTAGTGAGCCAAACCACTCACCCAACCCGCCGATCTTCCGGTAACGATAACAACCGAAATTTGCGATCGCGCCAACTCGAGCAACTGGGCTAGCAAACCGGGAGTAAATTGACCCTGTTGGGTTAACGTGCCGTCCATATCCGTGGCCACCAGGCGTATTTTGGGGGCAAATTGGGCGGCGATCTTTCGATCGAGTAAAACAGAAGACATCAGATCGGATTTGGTTAAATATTTTTGATTGCCCGTGAAGCGATCGGGGGAAGCTGGGGGAAATCGAACTTGTTGAATGCACGAGAAATCACCGCTTAACGAACATTCGATCGCATTTAGCGCTCGCGGTGGTGGGCGGAGAGTGCATTCTCTTCATAAGATAGAGATATTCAGTCGTTTCAGTTACGTCTTATGTCAGATCCCATTATTCTCATCGAGCCGACATTAGCACAAACCCCATTCCAAGCTCAAGGGCAAGAGGTTCCCAGCAACTCCCTAATGATGGGCGTACTCGGATTTGTTTCCTTAGGGGCGATCGTGGCGGCTATTTTTTCCCGAGTTCAAATGAGTAAGCTCAATAAAAAGCTCAGAACTGAAGAGTTTAAAAATCGCGAACTCCAAAAGAAGTACAAGCGTGCCGTTGCAACCATCGGCAAGATGGAAAAGAATCCCGACCTGATTCACTCGCGAGAGTTTAACCTAGACTACTTGCGGATGCGAATGGAAGAAGAAACCTTCCATTTTGCCGTAGTCAATCAGATTAAGGTCAAGGTTAAAAATAAAATCAGCATCGCCCTACGTCCCAATGCAGAAAATCGGGGTGCGGGACGCTTGGTGGATGAAACGTTTGATGTGGAACACGAAACCGGTGTTGGCTCTCAAACGAAAAAGAGAGTCCTGTTCCGGATTCAAATCAAGATGACGAAATTACCCACGCAACCCACCTCGGCTACTATCGGTCAAATTATTGATTGTATCGAAACGTATCTGAGTCCGGCTGGCGATCGCGATACCTGGCAACCGTCCATCCAGGGCCGCGTAGCTTACATCCACTGGGATCAAAGTGCCAAGCCCACACCCCTGCTGGTTCTAGAACAAACCAATGAAGGGGTAAACGTGACCTTCCGCACCAAGCGCAGCGCTCATGCTGGATATGCGATAGAAGACGAGAAATCAAAATCTTCCCCAACCACGATTCCCAAACAAGCTAGAAGCCGTACCGCCGCCGGAAGAACGGCCAAACGTCCGATGGCAAAAGCACAACGGTCTGCCAGACCGACCAACACGCGGATTCGATAGGGGAGAAGTTCTTCACTCGTTTTGAAATGAGCGATCGCACGGAGTTCGCTGTACGGTGTATCGAGATTGAAGTCCACACTGACTCTTGCAGCATCGGGGTGACATCTAAGTTTGATGTGGAAAGATCGAAGGTCTGGCTCGAAATTGTTCTCGATCGACTTTTACTGGCTTTCGGTTCCACGCTCGAATTGGCGCGGGACATTTGGTTGAAATTCCGTCAAATGGCAGAAGCCGGAAAATTTTAAGAACATTTGTCTTTTTGGGTAACTATGCTATGATTAATAACTGTGGTCAAAATTAATGGGTCGGTGCCCGAGTGGTTAATGGGGGCGGACTGTAAATCCGCTGGCTACGCCTACGCTGGTTCGAATCCAGCCCGGCCCACCACACAATGGACATAAAAATTCTACGTCAGTGCCCTTGTAGCTCAGTGGTAGAGCACACCCTTGGTAAGGGTGAGGTCACGAGTTCAATCCTCGTCAAGGGCTTTAAAATACTAAAAATTTAACTGAAACTTCATGCTTGCTCTTTCATGGATGAGTGGCGTAAATCCGTAACGACCTACGATCGAGCGATCTGCGATTGTCGGGACGGAACGATCGTTCCGTCTTCGCGCTCCTACTAGGAGCGCGGGGCTTCTGGAGGGGTTTGTTAATTCGACTGAAACTCAGCGTCGAGGGCTTTGAGCAGGCGATCGCGAGTTTCTTGCAAGTGAGCGGTGGTATAAGTGTCTAGATCGTCTTCTTGCTCTTGCAGAGCCTCGTAGATATCTCCATCGAGCTGGCGCAACTGATACCATGCCAGAGTCCGAGCGTCTTCGGGTACGTCCAACTGCCCCAACACCATCGAAATGAGCAAATTAAGATGTTTGCGCTGCAAGGAACGACGAACGCTGGTAATGGGAGTCGGAGCGTTCTGGGCTTGCAACACTTCCATCCAGATGCTGCGATGGAGGGTCTCAAATAGTTCCGGCAGAGTCAATGCCTCTCCGGGGTCGGTTTTGAGTTCCAAGTCCCGCAAGCGGTTAAGTCGCTCGCCCGAGAGCAGGGATTCGAGAATCGCCCCTTGCACGAACAGGATGATATCGTGAATCGGATAATCCAAACGGAAAACCGGAATCTCGCTACCCCAATGACTCCAGCGCGAAGGTGCGAGTTGGTTGAGCAAGTCCGGTGAAAATTCAAAGGCATTGGGGGCAAAGACGTACTGCTCCAGAGTCGCCAAACTTTGCCGCTGTTTCTCCACGGGGATTGGCTCGAAGGGCAAGCGTCCCGCCGGGTCCCCAGCACGAGCGCGGTTGAAGGACTGACCCCCCACGTAGTTGGTGACGATCGCCGCTTGATTGAAGTAATAGGACAGCACCAGATTGAATTTCTCGCGCATTTTGCTGAAATCTTCTCCCGGCTGGAGGCTCTCACTTTCTAAACGCAGCCACATCTGACGGGCATTTTCCATTTGGTACTGCGCGTAACGGAGGGGATCGTTACTCAAATCGAAGCGAGTGACGGCCGGATCGACTTGGGACCAAGCATCTTCATCGGTGCCGTAAGCCAGTTCCGGGTCCGAAGAGCGCTCGGCGATCGCTTCGAGAAAGTCTTCCTCTTGCTCCTGCAACCGCCGAGGTGAAGGTTTGTAGCCGTACTCCACCGCCCAGCGATCGTAAGGTCCGACGAGGGTGGGGAAATAGTCACCCTGGGGCATTCCCGGTGGTGCCAGGTTGGCAAAGACGTAATCCATTACCGACGAAATCGAGCCTCGGGTGCGGGTAATTTGCGTGTCGTTCAGCTCTTCGGGACTCAGCAAGGTGCTGCCGTGGAAGTTGTGGCGCAATCCTAATGTATGTCCCACTTCATGGGCCGTTAAGAACTGCAAATATTGATTGATATATTCCTCAATTTCCGCCCCATCTGGCTGAGCGCCGTGTAATAAAGACAGTGCCATCGACCCGATGGCCAGTTGCCGGGTACATTCGCCACAGCTACAACTTTGGCGATGGCGATTGGTAAACGGCAGGCGATCGCTGAGAACCGAGGGATCGAGTTGGGGGCGATCGCCCTCAACTCGATCGCATAAAGCAGAAGCAATGCTACAGGCTTCGGCGGCCAGTTCGCTTTGGGCACTGCCACCGCTGCCGATTAGCGAGCTAAACTCCTGCTGTGCCAAGCGAACCACATTGGCATCGAGCAGAATATCCGCATCTAAAATTTGTCCGGTGAGGGGATCGACCCGCGACGGACCGATGCCGGCAAAATAGGAGTATAAGTTGGTTGACCAGCGGATGGTGTTGTAGCGGATATCTTCCGGTTGCCAAGTTGCGTCATCGGGCATCTGCCGCACTTCGATGGCGTTGAGGAACCCTGCCTGTTCAAAGGCTTTATTCCATACCAAAATGCCTTCGCGGATGGCATTTCGATACTTGGGGGGTACGGTATTCTCGATCCAGAAGACGATCGGCTCTTTAGGGGGTGAGAGTTCGGCATTGGGATCTTGTTTTTCCAAGTTCCAGCGCTGAATGTAGCGGACAAACGGATCGCTGTTGGTATCGTCGGCAACGTTCCGATAGGCAGTGATAAAATACCCCACTCGCTCGTCAGCAGCACGCGGTTGATAACTGCCCTTGGCAGGCAGTTGGGAAATACTATAGTGAACCTGCAAGTCGAACGCACGGTTGTCTGGGAGGGTTGTCAGGTATCCTCCATTGCCGGAAAATCCGTAAACCGATTCGATTTCGACGTTGAGGGGAAAGGCTTGCACCCGTTGTAAATAGGATTTATCGGAGTCGGGCCAATAGGAACCTCCTAAAAAGTACGGAAGCTCGGAGGCTAAGCCCGAAATATCCCGATTCATCAGCAGTTCCCCTAAATCCACCAGCAGGGTTTTTCGTTCGGGATGGGTGGCGACGATGGGAAGGGAATACAGTACCGATTCGCTAAAAGATCGATCGAGCGATCGCGCTTCGGGATCGCTTGCTTGGTTGCGCAAGTAGATATTGGGCACGACAAACTGAACTCGGTCTCCCTGGCGGCGGAATTGAAACAACACATCTCCAAGAGGCAAACCGCTCAACAGTCCAGCTTCTCCAATCCCTCTCGATAGGGTCATCACCAACAGCAAGTTTTGATTGAATTGCTCCGGAGAAAGTTCTAAGTAAAGCTCGCCAGTGACATCGTTTTTATACAGGGAAAATAATCCTTCGAGTTTCCGACTCCCGAGGACGATATCATCGAAGACAACTCCATCGACCCCCAAGGCAGCAGGGTCGAGATTCTCGCCATTAGGAACATCAGCCGGTAACTCGCCCTCTGGCAATTCTTCTTGCTGTTTAATAACTTCTAGCTTTTCCTTCGTAGCGGGTTCGGTCTCAACTTTAGCCTTGGTTTTTCCAGCCGCAACAGCATTGAATGTCAGAAATAATAAACCCAAAGGTATTAAAGAAGAAATTCCGTAAGCAAGTTTTTTCATATTGCGTAGATTCAGAGTTGCGTTTGCGTTACTGACGTGGGCAAGGTTAAATTGAGGTTTGGGTTCGCCACCGATACAAGTCGAGTCCGGTCTGTTGTTTGCTCCATGGGCTTAACCTAACGATACCGAAAAAGTCCGACTTCGGGTTTTCGGTGCCATATTACTGGTATACCCCAAAGACGAGATAAAAGTTCTATGAAGTTAGGAGAATTCACCGATGAAGTTTGCGAGGGAGGTATTGTCGAACAAAATCGATCGCTTTCGATAGCAATTTGCTCGATCTCGAACGTGATATGCCAGACAACTGAACCCCCACAGCAACTTAATCGGTCTCGTTTCCATGCAAGGCAAGTCTTTCCAATTTGATGACGATGAGTCAGAACGATTCCTATTGGAGATCGAGGATCGGTCTCTTTTGCTTCCATCACAGACTCGATCTCTGTCTCATTCTAATATGAGGTCAGTCAGCGCAAATAAATACAACGATGTTTTGTTATTACGATGAGGTCTGACAATATATATCGGTTCCATAGGGGGAACGGCTGTTAACCCCCTATAGGGATTGTTGACTTTTCGTTAGATCGTAGATTCGATCGAACCCGACTTACCTAAAAAAATCTAAATTTTGTTCGGGAAGTTCTAGCAAGCGCGGGTGGTAAAGATGCCGATCGAGTGTAGATTTTAGAAAAGGGTCTTGGCCGATGGGGTCAGACTAAAGAAGAGTGGCTGAACTTCTGCCTATTTGTACTAGGTCGATCGCTAAATCGATCTCCACACCTCGTTTCCTAAACGCCAAAAGCTATTTTTCAACTTTGACCCCTTTCCAAAAAGAAATATATCCTTTAATATTTTTCGCGGCTTCTTTCGTTTCCGGATAGTACCATGCTGCATCGGCATTCACTTTCCCATCCACTTCAATGTTGTAGTAGCTAGCAACACCTTTCCAAGGACAAGTGGTCTGGGTATTGCTGGGCTTAAAATACTGTGTGTCGATCGAATCTGGAG
Organism: Zarconia navalis LEGE 11467; assembly: GCF_015207075.1. Taxonomy (GTDB): domain Bacteria; phylum Cyanobacteriota; class Cyanobacteriia; order Cyanobacteriales; family Geitlerinemataceae; genus Zarconia; species Zarconia navalis. The sequence goes on along the minus strand of NZ_JADEXN010000283.1, from coordinate 630 downwards.
GAAAGTATTGATTTCCATCGACGACTTCACAGTTATCGCTTTCGGCTAATAAAGCACCGTTCCAGGTTGCTTTTGACATTAATTTTTTCCAAACTTTAAGTTGTTTGAAATATTCTATCAAAATTTCAGAGCAAAAAACAGGATTAAAATTTAGTTTTTTTAATCCTATACCGTAAATTAATTCAAGAAAAGATAGATCGTTTTGTTTTTCGGTATAAAAATAATTGAAATCGTAAGAAAATATTTTTTTGTTTAAATTCTTTTTTGTCGTATGCAAACAAAATATTTTTTGCAAATCTCGCAACGATTTTACTGAAGAACAGACCCACAACATCAAATCGCGGTCGATCGCGCGGATATCGGATCGATTCGCGATACCAGAGACTCGAAACACAAACCCAAACATTTCTAACTAGGAATGCAATTTATCCTGAAATATTAGTTTCTTGTCAGAAGATCTTGATTGAGAGTGATATTTAGTCCCGAGCACAAACATCTCTCGGATGCGTATGCCTCTACCTCAATCTCCACCGATCGTTTGACGCAAAGCAGCACTGAGACTTTCCGCAAACGGGAGGGAAAAGCTGCCATTCCCCGTACTCCATCCATCCAAGCGACACCCCTCAGAGC
>NZ_JADEXN010000282.1 GCF_015207075.1 Zarconia navalis LEGE 11467 | reverse complement strand
CATTCTGGCTTATCACCGACGACTGCTCCGCCGGTGAGCATTGCTTGCATTCCCGGAGTAAAGAAGGAGTAGGGGAATGTGGGGGTGGGAGTGCCGAGGCCATCGAGACGATCGCGCAGTTCGTCGGGGAGGGTAAAATCGAGTGCTTGGAGATTGTCTTCGAGTTGGTGCAGCTTGGTTGCCCCGACAATGACAGAGGCAATACCAGGCTTGCTGGCAGCCCAGTTCACCGCAACTTGAGCCATACTGCGATTCAATTCTTTGGCAACAGCTTCGAGTTCGGCTGTCACTTTCCAGTTGCGATCGGTGAATTTATCAAATGCCGGATTATCGGCCCCGGCAAGTTTGGCTAATCGCCCTTCGCCGTCATTGCCTTCTCCGCCGGTCTCCTCGCTGGGGCGATACTTACCGCTGAGCAAGCCGCTGGCGAGGGGACTCCAGGCCATAATCCCCATGCCGTGACTAGTGCCGAGAGGGACGAACTCATGCTCGATATTGCGCTCCACCAGGGAGTATTCCAACTGGAGAGCGCAAATTGGCTCGTAACCGCGCAGTTCGGCGATCGCCTGGGCGCGGGAGGCATACCAGGCGGGTACGTCCGACAGACCGATATAGCGAACTTTGCCCGATCGCACCAAATCGTCGAGGGTGCGAATCACTTCTTCTGCCGGGGTAATACGATCCCAGGTATGCAGGATGTAGAGGTCGATATAATCCGTGTCCAGACGCTGGAGAGACCCTTCAACCGCCCGGAGAATGTTTTTGCGACTGTTGCCCCCGGCGTTGGGATTTCCCGGATCGGAGTTGTAGGAAAATTTGGTGGCGATCGCCACTTTATCGCGCAAGCTGCGTTCTCGCACGAACTCCCCCAGCCACTTTTCGCTGGTGCCATTGGTATAGAGGTCGGCCGTATCGATGAAATTGCCCCCAGCATCGACGTAAGTATTAAAAAGTTGACTGGCCGTTTCGCGATCGGCCCCCCAACCCCACTCCGTACCAAACGTCATCGTCCCCAAAGCGAGGCGACTGACGCGCAAACCACTGCGGCCGAGGGTGTAATAGCTATCTAGAGTCATGGTTTTACCTTTGTAATTTTTACTTGAGTGCTGACTTGAGTACTGTGAGAAATCGAAAATAGGATGCGATCGGTAGGGTTAGCGCCCCTGTGTAGTGGTGTCAACTTAAGGTAGTTGCTGGGCGCGTCAATGACGCAATCATCTGTCGAAAAACCCGGCACGCGCGGGGGTTTCCCCCCAAATCCGGGTTTTGAGTCAATTATTGGGAAGTTGACAAAGTGAATACAACCATTCCCCATTCCCCCTGTGGGGAAAACTAACCCAAACCCCCGCCATCAATATCGAATCGCATTCCCGAGACATAGGAGGCGGCATCTGAAGCCAACCACGTGACTGCCTTGGCGACTTCTTCGGGTTGCCCCACCCGCTGTATGGGGTAGGGGGAAACGAGCTGTTCTTCGCTCACCTCCCAATCTCGCTTCACCCGATCCAACATTGGGGTATCGATCGCGCCCGGAGCGATCGCATTGATGCGGATATCTTTGCCGTATTCCTGGGCGGCCATTTTCGTCATGTGAATCACTGCGGCTTTACTCGCGCCGTAGCCGACGATATTAGCAAAGGCGCGATGACCGCCAATACTGGCGTTGTTAATTATTGCCCCTTTGGTTTGGAGGAGATAGGGAATTTCGTATTTCATCCCCAGAAATACCCCTCGGGCATTGGTATTCATCAAATCGTCGAATTCGTCAATGTCGGTATCGGCGATCGCGGCGGGTGGATAATCGATTCCGGCATTGTTAAACGCAACATCGAGGCGATCGTACCGGGCGATACAACCTTCGACAAACGCCTGGACTTCCTCCGCCCGACGCACATCCGCTTGCATATAGGTCGCCTCGCCCCCTCCAGCGCGGATTTGGGCTTCGATCTGTTGCCCGAGCGTCTCGCGCCGCCCGCAAAAGAAGACGCTTGCACCTCGTTCGGCAAAGGCTTTTGCGGTAGTTGCGCCAATCCCAGAGGTGGCTCCGGTAATCAAAACCACTTTTCCAGAAAACTGACCGTTAGGGTCGGCAGCAGAGCTTTGAGCTTCGGGTGTATCGGGCGGATTGGCAGTCGATCGACCTGCCGCGATCGCCGTGGTAAGACCCGTCGCGGCGATCGCCCCGGCGGTTATCATTTGGCGACGAGTGAAATCTGACATGATGTTTGTTTGGGTGACCGTAAAAAATCCATCGCAATGGCATATCTTACGAACCTTCTTCAAGACTGTCTAGGACGATATTGCGCCGAGCGACATAATTGCCGGGAGTGACTCCCACCCAACGTTTGAAATACCAACCGAAATGACTCTGGTCGTAAAATCCTACCTCTGCGGCGACTTTGGCAATGGGAGTGCCCTGGGCGAGTCGTTTCTTGCTTTGAGCGATTCGCAGTTGTTGTTGGTAGGCACTCGGGGAAAACCCAGTTTCGCGACGAAAGACCCGACAGAGGTGGAATCGGCTCAATCCCGCTAGGGTGGACAGTTCGGTTAGAGAGATATTTCGATCGAAATGTGCCCGCAAAAAGTCGCAAACCTCAGAAATAGACCGTTTCGGCGATCGCCCCTCGCTGGCAGTCGGGCAATTTTGGGCGTGACGGGCGATCGAGCGGGTCAAAAAATCCAGTAAACTCGTTTCTTGCTCCAGTTGGGACGCTGAATCGGCGATCGCCGTACAAACTCGCTCGAACTGGCGCACGATATCTCGATCTCGAAGATATGGGGTGGGCAGGAACGGATCGCCAACCGACTTTTCGGCGATCTCCGCCGCCGCCCTTTGGAGAACGGCTCGATCGATATGCATCATCCAAAAGGTCGCCGGGGCAGGTAGTTCGGTTCTCTGGCTTGGAGAATGCGCCTCCCCCGAATGAATGACGCTCAAACTGGCGATGGGAATTGGATGAGTGGCTCCACGATAGGTATATTCTCCCTGAGTGTCATAGCTCAGCCCGAACTGATATTCATCGTGGGCGTGGGAAGGGAGCGGCTCCACCGAGCCAGGGGTATAAATATACTGTTCGAGCAATATTTCTGGGGATTTCCAGACATTGGCAAAAATTTTAGCGGGAGGAAGAGGCATAAGCAGTCGCCATATCGGGCGCGGACACAAGTTACCGTGGGCAGGGGAAGAAAGACCACGGGTTAATTACAAATTATTCCTCTTCTGTCAGACTCTGAAAAATGGGGGTCAAACTCTGATTCTCTCGTTAGGTGTCGTTGGCTGTAATGACAGAATTTCGTCAGAATGTCGGAAAGTGACAGAAGAGGGATAGTTCCCACTCCCGCACTCAGTATCCTAAAAATGGCACAAGATTTTGATTCCGTTGGGATTGACGATATTCTCGTAACTCCTCAGAGTAAAAAGATGGCATTTCAATTTTATTCAATCCCGCCAATCCGAGAACGCCGTCAATCTCCTGGCGCATCACCTTTTGAAGTCGAGTGCGTTCTTCAATCAAAATTCGATCGTCATTATGCCATTGATGATTATGCGATCCTCGCGAAGCGCTTACCTAGCAATTGACAAAACCGAGCGCTCATTGAGCAACCATTGCGAATGGCTGCCCATCGTGTCTTATCCCAAACCTTTCACCCTGGTGTGGGTTGTCTCAACCTGCACGGCAATTTTCGCTCCGGCGATCGCCCTAGCTCAACCGATTATCCCCGATAACGATGGAACCGGAACCCTCGTCACCCCAGAGAGCGATCGATTCAACATTCATGGGGGACAAACCTCCGGAGATGGTAGCAACCTCTTCCACAGTTTCCAGGAATTTGGTTTGGATGCGGGACAAACGGCAAACTTCCAATCGTGTCCGGAAATTCAAAATATTTTAGGACGGATTACGGGGGGCAATGCATCTCTCATCGACGGCTTAATCGAAGTCACCGGAAGCAACGCCAACCTATTTTTAATGAACCCGGCGGGGATTGTTTTTGGCGAGAACGCCCAACTGAACGTTCCCAGTTCGTTTACCGCCACCACCGCCACGGGAATTGGCTTAGATGGCGGTTGGTTTAATGCCTTTGGCACGAACGATTATACGGCCCTGGTGGGAACCCCCAACGCTTTTGATTTTGCCATTTTCGAGCCGGGAGCGATCGTCAATCACGGGAATTTAACCGTGGCAGAGGGGTCGAATTTGAGCTTGTTTGGCGGTACGGTGGTGAGTACGGGAACGCTGCAAGCCGACGGTGGCGAGATTTCGGTGGCGGCAGTACCGGGGGAAAACCTGCTGCGGTTGAGTGCCGAGGGTAATATCCTCAGCCTGGAAGTCTCGCCGGCAACCTCTTCTTTTTCCCTTTTAAATCCGCGATCGCTACCGGAATTGTTAACCTTAGGGGAATCGATTGCCGATGCCGATACCCTCGTGGTGAATCCTGACGGAACGGTGGCATTAACGGGTTCTGGCTTGCGAGTGGAAGATGGGGATGTCGCTGTCGCTGGGGGTAAGAACTCAGAACCGAACCTGCGATCGGGCAGTGCTATCCTCGCAGCCGATCGCAATTTAACCTTAACCGAAAGTCAGCTCTCCACTACCGACGATTTAACCCTACTAGCGGGGGATACCCTGCAAGTTCGCGACAGCATCGCCAATCCGGTTCTCACGGAAGCCGGAGGCAATCTATCCCTGCGGGGGACTCGCGGCATCGATATTCTGGCTTTGAACCATCCCCAAACCCCCTTCGTCAGCGGTGGCGATCTCAGTTTGGCAAGCGGGGGCTTCATCTCGGGAGATGCCCACTATTCAACGGGGGGAAATTTCTCGATTCTGACTCTGGATGGGGAACCGGGGGAATTTTTCAGCCTCATCGATCCGATTATCTTCGCCAATGGGGATGTCACCTTCGGCGATTATACGGGACCATCGCTGGTGATCGAAGCCACCGGAGAAATTACGACGGGGAACATTACGATTAATGGCATCGATCCGAATATTGCCGACGAACCCGTGTTGATTTTGCGGGCGGGAAGAACGCCAACGCCGATTACATTAGCCGCAGGAGGAACGACAACCCAAGAGGGAACGGTATTCAGTGCCGCCTCTACCGCTGCTGCCCCCCCCCGGAATTGATGCCGGGAATATTCTCATCGATGCTGGGGGAATCGGGGGACTGACCTTTTTAGAAGCCCCTGGAAATATTGCTGCCGGATCGATCGAATCGAATGGGGGAACGATTTTCCTCAATAGCATCGCCGGATCGATCTCCACCACCGGATTGCTGGATTCGACGGCGGCGACGGGAGATAGCGGACTCATTGCCCTGCAAGCGAATGGGGATATTACTGCCAGTGGGTTGGATGCTTCGAGTGATGATGGCAATTCTGGGGATGTGACGCTGTATAGCGTGACGGGGGATATTGCCGCAGATGCGATCGATGCGTCTTCTATCGATAGCGAGGGAGGAGAAGTTCTCTTATTTTCTCAAGAAGGGGCGATTGCTGCTGGGGATATTGATACTTCTAGCGACAACAGCATCGGCGGCAACGTCACCTTTCAAGGTTTGGAAAACGTAACCACCGCAAGTATCGATGCATCGGGCATTTCCGGCGGGGAAATCGATCTTCGCAGTACCAATGGGGGTATTGCCAGTCGTGGAACTTTAACCAGTGGTGGCGAGAATGTGACTCTACAGGGATCGGGCAATGTAGCAGCAGCGAGTATTACTTCAAATGGTGGGGAGATTCTCCTCAACAGCACTACGGGGGAAATTACCACCACCGGAACTCTCGATTCGACGGCAGATACCGGAAGCGGGTCGATCGAACTTGCTGCCCAAGGCAATATTACGGCCAATAATTTCAATACCTCTAACACCAACAACAATGCCGCAGATGTGACGCTGTACAGCGAAACGGGAAATATCGACACGGAAAGCGTTGATGCATCGGCGATCGATGGCGATGGCGGTGCGGTAGAATTTCATGCCGAATCGGGGAGTCTTACGGCGGGAAATATCGACACCTCCAGCGAGAACGGAAACAGCAGCAATGTGACGCTATTCGCCAGGAATGACTTGACAACGGCGAGTATGAATGTTTCGGGTTCTGGCGGAGAAATCGACCTTCGCAGTACCAATGGGGGAATTGATACCAGTGGCGGAACTCTCACCAGTAGCGGCGAGAATGTCACCCTTCAAGGGCAACAAGCCATCTCGACTCCAATGGCGGCGCGATCGAGCTGCGGTCGTCTAATGGCGAGATTAACACGACAAATGGCACGATCGATTCCTCGGGAACTGGGGGGAATGGGGGGGATGTCACCCTACACGGTAAAGGAAATCTGACGACCCAAGATCTTACCTCTGATGGCGGGAATATTAGCTTGACATCCTCTAACTCTATCTCCAGCAATGGCACGATCGATTCCTCGGGAACGAGGGCGAATGGCGGGAATATCGATCTACTGAGCGGTCGCAATATTACCACCAACCAAGATGTCACCTCCGGCGGCGGGAATATTAAGTTTAAGAGCAGTAACAGGATAGACACCCAAGATGTCACCTCTGGCGGCGGGAATATTACGCTGAGGACATTAGCACGGAACAGCACGATCGATACTCGAGGTGCAACGATCGATTCGCGAGCGGAAGGTCAAAGTGGAACAACTCAGAGATTGGCTTTGTTACTTGGCAATTCAGGAAGGACTCCTGCAGGGACTACTATTCGCATTGGAACGGTGATTAGCGGATCGGGTAATCGTGTCAGCCTCAAAGTCCCGTTTCGCACGACCAATACCGGTACTGTCGGGGGGGGGAATGCCCCTAATGCGCCCTCTGCACCGTCTCCGGTGGTCGCACTAACCGCCCCGAGTATTGCCGGTACTGCCGGTACCACGGGAACCATCAATGCACCTAACATTGCCGATACCACAGGAACCATTAATGCACCCAACATTGCCGATACCACAGGAACCATCAATGCACCCAACATTGCCGATACC
>NZ_JADEXN010000281.1 GCF_015207075.1 Zarconia navalis LEGE 11467 | reverse complement strand
AACATTTAGAGAACGGGGCCGGTCGATTTATGGGAAATGCCGCCCTCAATTTGAAAATGGGGGCGAGTGCATCGTTGCGTCTCGAACTCGATGCAATCCGCCAAGGGTTAAAAAGTCGAGGAGTCGTTCTCGATCTCGAACGCCAAGCCAGCCTGGATTTTCTCCTCGGGCCCGAACCCACCGACTCCATGGCGCAATCTTTGGCGCATTACGAGGGAAATGCAGCCCTGTGGGCGCAAAGTTCTAATTGGGAGCGTCGGGGGTTGGCACAATACTGTTTGGGGCTGTGGTGGCGCTCCTATGCCCTTCTCAATCGCGCTTATTACGAACCGGCGTGCCAATTAGCCCGAGATTATTTTTTCCGCTGTATTGAAATTTTCGATCGAGCCGGTCGGGAAGATTGGGTGGCGAATTTTATGAATGCGTGGGGAGATATTCTCCAACGGCTGCAAGCTTGGCAAGCGTTAGAAGCGGTTGCCGAGCGCTCCGTACAACTCCATCAAAAATATCCCAACCCCTTTCGTTTGGCCCGTGCTTATAGTTTTATCGCCGAGGCGGCTTTAGCGTCTCAAAATTGGAAAAAAGCGCAGTCTGCGGCCGAACACGCCTTGTCAATTTCCTTAAACGCTCCGGCGGACGATCGCATTACCACCCAGGAAGAATGGGTTAAATGGTTCAATCAGGGATCGTATTTTTTTGCCTTAGCCAGGGCGCAAAAGCATTTAGGTCAACCTCGCGAAAGTGTCCGAAACTTGGAAGTCGCGCTCTCGAAAACGGCTCCAAATCTCGAACCCGAACTGTATATTCAAATTCTGCAAGCTCTGCAAGAGCAATATTTCAGTTTAGGGGATTATTTAAACGCATTTAAATTCAAGTTAGAGAGAAGTTCTATCGAGCGATCGTTAGGATTTCGGGCGTTTATTGGTGCGAGTCGGTTACGTCTGGAATTGCCCGTTGTCGATTTAAGAATGCTATCGACCTCGGCGGGCATCGTTCCTCAAGAAATTACGGCTTCGGGACGACAGCAAGATGTAAACCATCTGCTCGAGCGCATCGGGCGGATCGATCGCAAATTGACGATTCTCTACGGTCAATCCGGAGTCGGGAAAAGTTCCCTCATCCAAGCGGGTTTGATTCCTTCATTAGAGGGTAAAGCCATCGGCACGCGGGATGTGGTTTTGGTGTTGCAGCAAGTGTATGCCGACTGGGTGAAAGAACTGGGAAAGCGTTTGGTTCGATCGAACTCTAAAAGTACTTCCTCGTTCGATAATCTCGAGTCTTCTCAAATTGTTGAAAAAAATACAATCGCCTTGAATTCGATCGAGACAATTTTAGAGCATTTACAAAAGAACGCGCAAAGCGATCGACTCACGGTTTTGATATTCGACCAGTTTGAAGAGTTCTTTTTTATTTGCAAAGATCTCAAGCGAAGATCGAGTTTTTATCAATTCCTCAGTCAATGTTTAGAATTACCCTATACCAAAATCGTTTTATCGATTCGCGAAGATTACTTATATTACTTACTTGAATGTAATCGCTTGCCAATCTTTGAAGTTATTAACCACAATATATTAGACAAAAATATATTATATTATTTAGGAAACTTTTTACCAATCGATGCGAAATCAATTCTCGATAGTTTAACCCGACAAGCTCAATTCCCGATCGAATCTGCCCTCATTGAAAAACTAGTTGAAGATTTATCCCAAGAAATTGGAGAAGTGCGCCCCATCGAGTTGCAAGTGGTGGGGTCTCAACTTCAGTCGGAAAATATTAGAACCCTGCAAGCTTATCAAGAAAAAGGACCCAAAGAAAAGCTCGTCGAGCGTTACTTAGCCGAAGTTATTCAAAATTGCGGTAAATCCAACGAGCGCATCGCTCATTTAGTTCTTTATTTACTCACCGACGATAACAATCTTCGTCCGTTAAAAACCCGCCTCGAACTCGAAAAAGACAGCAAAGTTCTAACGGAAAATCTCAAATCCGAAGCTTCCTCACATCAAATCGATTTGGTTTTAGAAATCTTCGTGCGATCGGGTTTAGTGTTGCTATTACCCTCCCAACCCACCGATCGCTACCAACTCGTTCACGACTATCTCGTACCGGTGATTCGCGCCAAGCGCTGGGCAGAAGTTTTCGTGGAACTCGAACTCGAACGCCAGGAACGCCGACGGGTACAACAGCGCCTCAGTGGGGTGGCCAAAAGGACTGTTATCGGTTCGATCGTGGTCGCGTTAGCCATGGTGGGGTTAAGCCTCGAAGCGCGTCACGCCGCCAGACGAGCCAAAAACCAAGCCCGACAAGTGGAAATCGTTCAAGAACGCCTCATCGATTCCCTCAGTAAATATTCTTTAGCTCTTTCGGCTAACGATCGAGAATTTGATGCCCTCATTGAAGGGGTGCGCCTGGGTCGCAAACTCACCGACGCTCGAAAACCCATCGAACCCGCCACCCGAAAACGAGTGGTCGCGGCCCTGCAACAATCAGTTTACTGGGTCAAAGAGCGCAACCGCCTCGACGGACATCAAGCCCAAATTAATAGCGTGGCGTTCAGTCCCGATGGAGAAACCCTCGCCAGTGCCAGTGGCGATAAAACCGTGAAGCTGTGGCGACCCTCGGGTGAATTGCTACAAACCGTCACCGGTCACGAAGCGGCAGTCACCAGCGTCGCATTCAGTCCCGACGGAGAAACCCTCGCCACCGGGAGTCGGGATAGTACCGTCAAGCTTTGGGACTTAGACGGACGAGAACGGCAAACCCTCACCGGTCACACAGATGAAGTGACCAGCGTGGCATTCAGTCCCGACGGAAAGATGCTCGTGACCGGTAGCCTGGATTCTACCGTTAAACTTTGGCAGTGGGAGAAAGGACAGTTCTCTCTCCTGGGAACCATTCGGGGACATCGCGATCGCATCACTAGTGTCGCATTGAGTCCCGACGGTCAACAAATTGCCAGCGCCAGTTACGATGGCACGGTCAAACTTTGGGATTTGCAAGGTCGAAATCGTCAAACCCTCTCCCGACACGAGGGGGAAGTCACCAGCGTGGCATTCAGCCGAGACGGTCAGTACATCGTGACCGGGGGCCGGGACAAAACCGTTCGCCTCTGGAGTCGTGCGGGTGAAGAACTGCGGACGTTGGCAGAACATGAAGATTGGGTCAATAGTGTCGCCTTCAGTCCCGACTCCGAGACCATCGCCACCGCCAGTTGGGATAAAACCATCAAGCTGTGGGAACTTAAAAGTCATCTTGGCAATCTCGACGTTCGCGAAGTTCTGACTCTCGCGGGTCATCGCCATGGAGTCCGCAGCATTGCTTTCAGTCCCGACAGCCAAACTCTCGCCAGCGGCAGCGAAGTGGAAAGCCTTAAATTATGGCACCAAATTGACGAACGCCAGAAGACGTTTCGGGGACATCGTAATGCTGTCACCAGCGTCAGTTTTAGTCCGGATTCGGGGGACTGCGAAGGTCTGTTTGCCACGGCTAGTAACGATCGCACGATTCGGCTGTGGAACCTTCAGGGGAAATTAGTCCGAACGGTTTGGGGACACGATGATGTGGTCACCCGCGTGGCGTTCTCTCCCGACGGGGAAATGCTTGCGAGTGGGAGTTGGGATGGCAGCGCTCAACTGTGGCATTGCGATGGCCGTGCGATTTTACCCCTTCTCGGACATACCAGCCACATTACCGATGTCAGCTTCTCTCCCGACGGTGAAACCATTGCCACCGGGAGTAAGGATACAACGGTGAAACTGTGGAACCGGGTGGGAAACCTGCTGCAAACCCTCAACGGACATACCAGCCACGTCACCAGCGTGTCTTTTAGCCGCGATGGAAACACGATTGCCACGGGGAGTTTGGATGGGACGGCAAAACTGTGGGATCTGGCGGGGAAGGAACTGCAAACCCTGCGGGGACATGATTCCGATGTCACCGATGTCAGTTTTAGTCCCGACGGCGAAACCATTGCCACTGCCAGCGGCGATAAGACGGTGAAACTATGGAACTTGCAAGGAGAAGTGGTGCAAACCCTGCGAGGGCATACCGCAACGGTGACGAGTGTGAGTTTCAGTCCCGACGGCGAAACCATTGCCACGGCAAGTCGCGATCGCACCGTAAAATTGTGGAATCGATCGGGGCAGGAATTGCGAACGTTTAATCGCCATCAAGATTGGGTGACGGACGTTCGGTTTAGTCCCGATGGGGAAATTGTGATTTCAGTGGATTACTCCGGTCGAGTGATTCTCTGGCGAGATTTAAATTTGGATTTGCAAGAACTGCTGCGACAGGGTTGCGAGTGGGTGGGGGATTATCTCCAGTACAATCCAAAAGTCGATGAGGCGGATCGATCGTTGTGTGCGGATGGCGATCGTATTGATTGACCGCAGGTCATGCCGTCCGTTGAGTGAGCGTCGGGAGACAGCACCCCAAACGCGAAAATTTGCGGGACTCGATGTCCCGCAAATTTTCAACCAACACGTTTTTATTTTTCGGAATTCCTTTAATGCGAATTGCATATACTAGTAACAGAAGGTGATGGACAATGCAACACCGCGCAACTAAAGTTAGAATCTATCCGACCAATGAGCAGCAACAAATTCTCGCCCAACACTTTGGCTGTGCGCGGTGGTGGTGGAATTACGCTCTCAATCTGAGTATTACCACTTATCGAGCGACAGGAAAAGGATTAGGGCAGTCAGTACTCAATGCGTACTTACCGAAACTGAAGAAAAATCAAGATACGGAGTGGCTCAAAGAATGCTATTCACAAGTTTTGCAAGCAACCACTCTAAACCTAACCACTGCTTACAAAAATTTCTTTGCGGGTCGTGCGCGTTATCCGCGATTCAAGTCTAAGAAAGGCAGGCAATCGATCCAGTACCCACAAAAGGTCAAATTGATTGATGGTATGTTGAAATTCCCCGGAAAACTGGGGTTAGTTATTGCTAAACTTCATCGACCGATCGCGGGGAAAATCAAGACAGTAACAGTCAGTATGACCCCATCAGGTAAGTACTTCGCTTCGGTACTGACTGAAATCGAAGGTGAGACACCGACCCCAAGAACCAATGGTAAAGTTGCTGGAATCGATCTGGGGCTGAAAGAATTTGCGATCGTCAATGATGGTGTCAAAACATCCAGGTTCGCCAATCCTAGGCATTTCAAGAAGCATGGACGGAATCTGGCTCGCAAACAGGCAAAATTAGCTCGCAAGCAAAAGGGGAGTAATTCACGGAACAAGGCACGGAAACTCGTAGCACGAGTACACGAGCGGTTATCTAATACTCGTCAAGACTTTTTACACAAGCTTTCTCGAAAGCTCGTTGACGACAACCAAGTCATCGTGGTGGAAAACCTGAACGTAAAAGGTATGGTCAAGAACCATAAATTAGCGCCTGCTATTTCCGATGTAGGTTGGGGAGCCTTCGTAAATTTCCTCGCGTACAAACTCGAATGCGAGGGTAAAGTATTGGTCGAAATCAATCGATGGTTTCCTAGCTCGAAAACCTGCTCTAACTGTCATTATCAAATTAGCGAACTACCGTTAGATGTTCGCCATTGGGATTGTCCGGGTTGCGGTACGCATCACGACCGCGACGAAAATGCGGCAATCAATATTAGAGCAGAGGGAATTAGACAGCTAAAGGTCTTGGGAACCAGGACTTCTGCTGATGGAGGGGATGTAAGACCACTACGCGGGCGTAAGCCCGTGTTGGGGCAATCCCCCGCGAATTCAGAAGCCTGCGCTCTTCCGTAAGGGGAGCGTCGGGTAGTTCACAAACCAGCTCTCGCCCTGGAAAGCATCAAGCTGGTTTTATCTCTGAATGGAGACTTCAATATTATGCCTTATTCAGCATGCCTAAATCCTTGGGCGGTAGTTCGCTTGCTGCCCAATTTACAACGAGTGACGATCGCTCGCCATCGCAGTGAATCCGACGCGAGTGGTTATTGTCGGGTTTTGCATTGCCTCGAACCCGAAGCGGATTTAATTGTTGTATTCGATCCGATTTGCGATCGGATACCCGATCGCCTTTCCTCTAAAATAAGAACGGCTACTCCGTCAGAGATTGCGTTCCCAATGACTCGAAAAGTCGAAGTCGTTCCCCATAACCCCGCGTGGCGAGAAGCCTTCGAGGCGGAATCATTGCGGATTGCCGAGATCCTCGGGGAAAATGTTGCCGCCATTCATCACATCGGCAGTACCTCGATTCCCACCATCTACGCTAAACCCATTATCGATGTGTTGGTTGCCGCAGTCGATCTTGCCCGAGTAGACGATCGCAACTCGGCCATGGAAGCTTTAGGATATGAAGCCATGGGAGAATATGGTATTCGAGATCGCCGATACTTTCGCAAAGACAATCGCGCCGGTTCTCGAACCCATCACGTTCATATCTTTGAGAAGGGTTCCGGGCAAATCGATCGTCACTTGACCTTTCGGGACTATATGCGGACTCATCCCGAAGACGCGCAGCAATACAGCGAACTGAAGCAAAAATTAGCCGCAAAATACCCCGAAGATATTGAAGGCTATATGGATGGGAAACATGGTTTCATCCAAGAAATAGACTCCAAAGCAGCAGCATGGCGCAAACAGTCCGTTCAAGGGCGATCTCGAATCGAGTAACATATCGATCTCGAACGATGGGCGCGAAACCGGGCGGTAGAAACGATAACATAGACCGACATTAACCCCAAAAACCGGTATAACCCAGCCATGTCCGATCGCCGCCCCATTTACCTCGACTGCCACGCCACCACCCCCCTCGACGAACGAGTACTCGCGGCGATGCTGCCGTATTTTACCCAACATTTCGGCAACCCGGCCAGTATCAACCACCAGTACGGCTGGGAATCGGAAGCCGCCGTCAAGCAGGCGCGGCAAACTCTCGCGGATGCCATCGGTGCGGGCCCCGAGGAAATCGTCTTCACCAGTGGGGCGACGGAGGCGAACAACCTTGCCCTCAAGGGGGTGGCCGAAGCCTATTTCAGCAAGGGGCGACACATCATTAC
>NZ_JADEXN010000280.1 GCF_015207075.1 Zarconia navalis LEGE 11467 | reverse complement strand
AATAGCCGAAATCTTGAAGCAGTCGGCGCGACCCGTTGCCGAAGACCCCCTCAACCATTTTGGTGCCGGACATCTCGATGCAGCCGCCGCAGTCCAAATGGCCCAAGACGGTCAAATCACCTTCCGCGACTTTTTCCGCTGGCTGAATAAAAACGGCTATCTGAACCTGCGCTTCTGGTTCGATGGCGGTGCAGTTGCCCTGCTGCCGAAAGTCTTAATGGTACTGGGTTCCTACCTGCTGGCGTGGTTTCTGCGCAACTATTTCCTCTTCCGTTGGAGTTGGCCGCTTGCTACGGGTTTAGTTGCTGGCAGTTCGGGACTATTCTTCCTCAAAGGCTTGTACATCTTCGACTTACCCCAGTGGCCGATGCGCGTCATGGGCAGTTCGATTCCCGAATTGGGAACGGCAGTTGGCGGCAGCAGCGCCCTCAATCCCCTGTTTGCCAGCGTCTTGATTCCTCTAGTTTTAGTCGCGTTATTCTTAGGACTGCCGAAGTGGAAGTGGTTTGCGATCGGTACGACCCTCGGGGTGGCTGCCTGCTTGACGGTGAGTGCGGCGATCGATCCGTCGGTGTTGTGGCTGGGTGAAGGGGCGCTTTCCCGAGGCTTCTTGCTGGCGAATGCCCTTCTGTGTTACGGTTTAGCCCGACTTTCC
Source organism: Zarconia navalis LEGE 11467 (assembly GCF_015207075.1). Taxonomy (GTDB): domain Bacteria; phylum Cyanobacteriota; class Cyanobacteriia; order Cyanobacteriales; family Geitlerinemataceae; genus Zarconia; species Zarconia navalis. The sequence goes on along the minus strand of NZ_JADEXN010000280.1, from coordinate 6,403 downwards.
TTACGCAGCGCCACGGAGGCAAATTCATGATAGTCAAAGGAACCATCGAGCGCGTGGAAATCGGCACGGGAACCTGGGCTTTAAAAGCCGAGGACGGAACCACCTACGAACTCGATGTCAGCGCCCCAGACGAGCTATTAAAGCCCAGTCTGAAGGTGAAAGTCGAGGGACGGGTATTAGAAGATGTGATGACCCTTGCAGCGATCGGTCCGGTGCTGGAAGTGAAGAGTTTTGAGGTTCTCAAGTGAGGCAGAGGGGAAAAGACGAAGAGACGCGGTACATTTTAAATAGCTTCAATAGACCTCTTGCATGAATCAACTAGCCCGATTCAACTCGAAGTTGATAATCCCTGCGAGCAGATGAACTCTTAGGCTAAAACGCCGTCGTCGGTTGCGGTAGCGCTCCGACAAGATCCCGAAACGCTTCAACCGTTGAATGCTATGCTCGACTTTGACTCGCACTCGTGCCAGAGCCTGATTGGTCTGTTTATCTTCTTTGGACAATGATTGGTGCGGCTTCTTCTTTTGGGGGGTAATGCTGTTGGCATGAACCTTGGTCAGACCCTGGTATCCTTTGTCGGCTAAACACAACAGGGTCGGATCTCGACGCACTTGAGAGTGGTGGAAGAGCTGCCAATCGTGAGTGCGACCTTTGCCCCAAGCCACGCTCAGAAACTGACCCCGAGCCAGGTCAATCACCAATTGGGCTTTCATCATATGACCTTTGTGTTTGCCACTGTAATAGGCGCGCTGTTTTTTTTTGGACGTTCGATGGCACGGGGGCGAACACGCCAAATGTACCAGAGGATGCATCCATTGAAGAGATTTTCGCGCACTGGCAAGCCATGCTGGAAAATACGGGAGAAGATGCGTGACGGCTTATCCGATAATCTAACTGACGTTCAAACTCGCCTATCGATATTAATTCCTTATCTCCGAAAAACTTGTGCGTCGGCGGTGGATTTTTATGGATAGTTCGATCGAACTTTTGCAGTACATTCTCCAACTCACCTCACGGAAATCGCCGTAATCGGCAGCAAACCCGAGCAATTGAAGGGCAAAACTCGATCGCTTTTCTACTTCACGCTTCGATTTACCTAAATCTTGCTTAATATCGCCAATTTTGGAATTTAAGAAAAGCACATTTATCCAAAATACTGAAAATTAAATAGACTATCCCCCTCCCCATAAAATCATGAGGTAATACGACAATATCATCAGAGGGGAAAAAGGAAAAGAGAACCCATCCCTAACTTCTCCGGCAAAGAAGAAACCGGAGGCGAGGAATTTGGAATTGAACCCGAGAAGAAGACAATTTTCCCAAAGAAAACCGTAGTCGGAGTCAACGGCTGTTGGCCCCTACCGCTTAGCCCTTAATTCCCGATCGTCCGGGTAATCTTACAATGAATTATCGCTATGTTTACAAAAGTTAATTTATTTGTTACATTTGGTTACAGAGATAAAAAACGCCACGGAGGACTGCCAAAAATTTAGACCCCACCTTCATCGGCTGTTACGAGAGGGTGAGGCACGCGCCAAGGTTTAGGGCATACATTTACGGGCGATCGATCTCGAAAAGGCAGCGATCGCCCAACCCTAACTAACCTTAAAACGTTTAAAATATCGTCATTGAATTTCTCCCAGACTCTAGGTTCGCCTGGACCTGGGGATTTTTTTTGAATTCGGAGTTAAGAGAATTCGGAGTTCGGAATTAAGAGAATTCGGAGGTTGGAGATGGTGGGGAAGCGCGGAAATTGACGTTTGGAATTTGGGAAAGGCAAAATGAAAATAGATAATACACAGAATAGTTCTGTATGATTCCGATCGCAGACCGAACTTTCAATTTTGCTATCCGAATTGTCAAACTTTGCACTCATCTCGATAAGAAACCCGGTGTTTCTAAAACCTTAGCCAATCAGTTACTTCGATCGGGAACAAGTATTGGTGCAAATACTGTTGAAGCTCGTTCGGGTCAATCTCGCAAAGATTTCCTCAGCAAATTAGAGATTGCCCTCAAAGAAGCGAGAGAAACCGAATATTGGTTAAAACTACTGGTTGCATCAGAAAATTTTCCAGAAGCGAAAGTTCAAGCTTTGCTCAAAGAAATTGATGAAATTATAAAAATTCTTGTAGCCATCACCAAGAAAACCAAACAGAATACAGAACGCTAATTTACGTCAGTTTTATTTTTCCACATTCTCTTTTCCCCCTTCTATTAATTCCGCGCCTCCGAATTCCGCATTCCTAATTCAATAGAATGACCGTTGCATTCAATACAATTTGAGCTGACCCGAAAAAAAAATCTCGATCGAGGGTTTCGGGTAAATCCGTCGGTTGGTGATAGTAAGGATTGCGGAAATTTGCCGTATCCGTCACCATCACCGCCCCAATTCCCTGCAACCAAAACGGTGCGTGGTCGCTGCGCAGAACGTCGGGAGTCAGAAGACCGCGTAGGGGAATCGGTAGGGTGACGACGGGGGGCAGTTCGGGATTTTGGGCGGTAGAAAAGGTTTTGAGCAAATCCAGGCGTTCCGTATTGCCGACAACGGCGAGGAAGTCCCCGGTTTCGGGTAAGGCAACCGCAGGCAATCCCTGGGGATACTGCTGGCAGCCGGGAGTCCGACAAGCAACGCCGAGCATATCCAGAACGATCGCCCCGTGGAGGGTTTGGGCATCGGCGGTACTCGCATATGCCAAACTCCCGAGCAATCCCACTTCTTCCGAGTCGAAAAATACCAGTTCCAGGGTGCGGGAGGTTTCGACGTTCGCCAGCAATCGGGCAATTTCCAGGACGGCGGCAACTCCGGTGGCATTGTCGTCTGCACCGGGGGAGTCGGGAACGGTGTCGTAGTGCGCCCCGAGGAGAATCGTTCCGGCTGCGGCATCGGTTCCCCGACGTTCGGCTGCGATATTAATACCTCCGTCGAAGGGTTGGAGTTGGGGGGAGTATCCGGCTTCTTCGAGGGATTGGATAATATATTCCCGCGCCCGATCGCGATCGACATTACGATACCGTTCGTAAGCGAGGGCTTCGACGTGTTCCATCAAGCGGTTGCCGCTGACTTGGGGAAATTCGGGCTTGGTATTGGCAGGTTCGATGGGTTTGGATTCGACGGGTTCGATGGTTTGGGCGATGGGAGGCGGCTGGCTGCCACAGCCGAAACCATTGAATAGTACGAGGATGATGAGTAACGGAACTTGCCAAGCTGTGAAGTATCTGTAAAAAGGTTTGTAACGAGAATTGACTTTTGTGCCAATTCGCCAATGCTGACCGCTCAAGTCCTGACTCCCTGCAAAAAGAATGCCGACATCTTAATAAACCACAATTCATAAACCACAAAGGCACAAAGGACGCGAAGTGGGCGATCGCTATTCAGTTGCGATTGCGTCATGGATTGGGGTCAGCCTCTGGGGGTTTTCGGCATATCGATCTACGATCGAAGATCCCAATAGAGAGAACAACATGACCAGTAACGACTTACGTAAATATCGGGCATTTCGCGATCGCCTCTTGGAACTGGGGGAAGCCGAACCCCGTACCATTGACGAACTTTTCGATAATGCGATCGCTCTTAAGCGGCTGCTGGGGAAGGAAATGACATCGAGGCGGAAGCAATCGTTTGGCTTTTTGATGAGTAATTTGACTTCCACGTGCGATCGCACTGGATGGTTGAATGTGGAGTGTGAAGGAAATCGAATTGTTTTTTCCACGGATGGATATGAGTTCGATTTTTAGGTAACAACCGATATGGTGAGGATTTGCACATTGCCATGTTATGGATGAAGACTGAGTATCTTTCTCCCCAGCCTCCCCAGCCCCCTGACTCTGGAGGCGCTTACATAAAAACATCATTAGAAATTAAAAAAAATTCACTGTTAGAATTTCTAGGATCGAAGATGGAAACTTTACTATTAGCGATCGTCATTATTTTACAAATTTTCCTAATATTTATAGTTTTACAACGCTCACCTCAACTTGTTACCGAGGGGGTTTTTGGGGAGGGAAAAATGAAATTTTCAAAAAAAACAGTGGTACAAGAAAGTCTCAAGAACGAAAATTTATGGGACGATCCGCCACCAGCCACAGAAGAAATGAAATTAACGATCGCTGAATTTAAAAGTAAGTATGACAGGAGCGAGCCCGTGGGATGGAGATTTTGTAGCTTAAAAACTGTTCCCAATCTCCAAAGAGATGAATTTGACTGCGGTGATGACGAAATTAATCGTTATTTGAAAGATTTAGTCGAGACGGCGGATGAAACTGGTTTTTCTCGAACTTTCTTGATGATTTCGGAAACGGGCGATCTCGGGGCAACCGAGCGCGCGGGTTTGCCCCTACCAGACCAATGAATCATTCCATTCCCGTAGGGGCGGTGCCCCCGTGCCCGCCCCGGTTTCGAGCGCTCGCGGAATGTTGAAGTAACCATAGATACCGGGTTAACCACACCAATCGGGACAACCAAACAAATCGGGGTAACCACGGGGGGATTACCCCTACAGGAATGGGATAATTATCGAATAATTTATGCATAAGTTCCTCGCCCCGAGAAGTATGTATCTTATAAATGATGCAAGCCGGAGAGAGAGGATGGGCAAGTTGCGGGGTTGTGCGTGGGGGCTGGGGTTGGTGTTGCTGCTGTCGGAAGTGGGGGTGGCGATGCCCGAACCGACGATTCTGGTGCAGCAGGGGGAAACGACAACACCGGACCAGACGCGCGCGGCAGCACAACGGGCGTTTGATGAGGGATGGGAACTGTATCAGCAAGGAACGGCAGAATCTTTGCGACAGGCGATTGAGAAATGGGAAGTGACGCTGACCCTTTCACGGGAATTGGGCGATCGAGGTTGGGAAGCTGCGACACTCGTCTGGATTGGTGGGATCTACGACGCTTTAGGGGAAAAGCAGCAGGCATTGGAGTACTACGAGCAATCTTTATCCTTCTTTCAAGCCTTAGGCGATCGGGCAGTAGAAGCGACCACTCTCAACAACATCGGTTTGGTCTACGATGCTTTAGGAGAGAAACAGAAAGCCTTGGAGTACTACGATCGATCTTTACCCCTCTCTCAGGCCGTGGGCGATCGCGCAGGAGAAGCGATCACCCTCAACAACATCGGTTTGGTCTACTCCGCTTTAGGAGAGAAACAGAGGGCATTGGAGTACTACGAGCAATCTTTACCCCTCTCTCAGGCCGTGGGCGATCGGGCAGTAGAAGCGATCACCCTCACCAACATCGGTGGGGTCTACGATGCTTTAGGAGAGAAACAGAAGGCATTGGAGTACTACGATCGATCTTTACCCCTCTCTCAAGCCGTGGGCGATCGGGCAGGAGAAGCAATCACCCTCAACAACATCGGTTTGGTCTACTCTGCTTTAGGAGAGAAGCAAAAGGCATTGGAGTACTACGATCGATCTTTACCCCTCTCTCAAGCCGTGGGCGATCGTGCCCAAGAAGCCACCACCCTCAACAACATCGGTTTGGTCTACTCTGCTTTAGGAGAGAAGCAGAGGGCCTTGGACTACTACGAGCAAGCTTTGCCCCTCCGTCGTGCTGTAGGCGATCGGGCTGGGGAAGCAAACACCCTCACCAGCATCGGCTTAGTTTACTCGGATTTGGGAGAAAAGCAGAGAGCCTTGGAATACTACGAGCAAGCTTTGCCTCTTTCTCAAGCGGTGGGCGATCGGGCACAAGAAGCAGTCACCCTCAACAACATCGGTTTGGTCTACTCTGCTTTAGGAGAGAAGCAGCAGGCATTGAATTACTACGAGCAATCTCTACCTCTCTCTCAAGCGGTGGGAGATCGGACAGGAGTTGCGAGAACCCTCAACAACATCGGTAGTGTCTACGACGCTTTAGGAGAGAAGCAGAGGGCTTTGGAATACTACGAGCAATCTTTACCCCTCTCTCAAGCGGTGGGAGATCGGACAGGAGTTGCGAGAACCCTCAACAACATTGGTAGTGTCTACAAAGCTTTAGGAGAGCCTCAAAAGGCATTAGAGTACTACGAGCAATCTTTATCCCTCTTTCAAGCCGTGGGCGATCGGGCAAAAGAAGCCACTAGCCTCATCAACATTGCTGTTGCCGAACGCGACTTAGGCAATCTCCAAACCGCCCTTACCCACATTCAAGCTGCCATCACTATCATCGAAGACCTCCGCACCAATATCGGCAGCCAAGAACTCCGCGCCTCTTACTTCGCCCAAAATCAACACCGCTACGAGTTCTACATCGACCTGCTGATGCGACTCCACCGCCAAAACCCCGACTCCGGCTACGACAGCAAAGCCCTCCACATCAGCGAACGCGCCCGCGCCAGAGGCTTACTCGAACTCCTCACCGAAGCTAATGCCGACATCCGCCAAGGGGTTGACCCCGAACTCCTCGAACGCGAACGCACCCTGCAAC
>NZ_JADEXN010000279.1 GCF_015207075.1 Zarconia navalis LEGE 11467 | reverse complement strand
TCTCGTTCTACTTTCTGGCAGACTCGGCTTTTGGAGAATCGAATCGCGCCCGAAAACAACTCCAACGGCTCAAAGCAGAGGGATATGAAGGTGCGGGAATGTTTTGGCTTCCCGACTATCCCAATTTATCGGGGAAATCCTACACTCAAGTTTATGCCGCCACCTTTGACGATCGCGCTAGCTGTGCGATCTGGCTCAAACGCTACGGACGGGAAAATCCCGATGCTTACTGTGCTTTAGCCAGTACCGATGCCAACCTGTCGCCCAACCCACTCACGGCACGGGAGGCCCTGGGAAACTCAACGCAAGAATCGCCAAACCCTGACGTACCAGACGATCGCCCGTCTCCAGAGCAAGCCATTCGCAGCTACTACGAAACTCTCAATGGCGATCGATACCGAACGGCGTGGGGAATGCTCTCCAAATCTCTGCAACGCAATCGCGACTTGCATCCCAACGGCTACTCAGACTACTCGACTTGGTGGGATTCGGTGGATTTTGTCGAAATCGAACAGATAAGCCCGATGGAGGTCGATCGGGATAGTGCTCGAGTTGGGACGCAACTGAAGTACCATATGAAAACTGGAAATATCAGCCCGCTATCTTTACAAATTGAACTGGTGTGGGACGATCGAGGAGATCGATGGCTTTACAATGGCGCGCAAGTCGATTAACTCAGACTAAGTTTCGATGGGATTGGGAATTTCAATTCTAAACGTTGTGCCCACTCCGGGTTCAGAGCGACATTCCAAACTGCCACCGTGTTTCTCCGTCACGATTTGGTAAGAGATCGAAAGCCCCAAACCCGTTCCTTTTCCCACAGGTTTGGTGGTAAAAAAAGCACCGAAAATATTTTGACGAACCTCTTCTGGGATACCCGTTCCGTTGTCGGAGATTTCGATTGCCACTCGATCTTCGATGGTTTGCGTCTTCACTCGAATCACATTAGGATTTTCTTCGATCTGGGCAAATGTCAGCCCCCGATTCGATTCCTCAAAAGAATCAATAGCATTCGCTAAGAGATTCATAAAGACTTGGTTGAGCTGTCCCCCATAACATATGACTGGAGGTAAATTCTCGTACTCTTTCACCACTTGAATCGCCGGACGCTCTTGATTGGCTTTGAGACGATGCTGGAGAATCATTAGAGTACTTTCAATGCCTTCTTGAATATTGCTACGTTGTTTCTCCTCTTTATCGATGCGGGTAAATGTTCTCAAAGACAACATAATTTCCTGAATTCTTTCCGTTCCGACTTTCATTGATTGAATGAGCTTCGGTAAATCTTCCAGCAGGAATTCAAGATCGATGTCTTCAATTTCATCTTCAATCTCTTGAGGAGGATTCGGGATTTTATCTTGATATAAATTGACTAAGTTTAATAAATTATCGAGATACTCGCTCGCATAATCTAAATTTCCCGAAATAAACCCAACAGGATTATTAACTTCGTGAGCGATACCCGCAACGAGTTGACCCAAACTTGATATTTTTTCCGCTTGGACTAACTGAGATTGCGTTTGCTTTAAATGGTTGAGAGACTCTTCAAGTTCGTAAGTTTTTTGTCGGAGTTGCCGTTCCGATCTCGTCAGCTCGGAAGTTCGAGAACGAACTCGCTCTTCTAACTCTTTTGTTAAGGTCTCAAGAGCCGATTGAGCGCTAACACGCTCTTCTACTTCCCGAACGAGTTGATGATTTCGATCTTGTAATTTTCGGGTCAGCTCTCGAATTTGTAAATGTGTTTTAACTCGTGCGAGTACCTCTTCCGTTTGAAAGGGTTTGGTAATATAGTCGATCGCACCTAAAGAAAATCCTTTAACTTTATCTTTTGTATCCGACAGTGCCGTCATGAAAATAATTGGAGTATCTTTTATGTCGGCATTGGATTTAATCCGATAGCAAGTTTCAAAGCCGTCGATTCCCGGCATCATGACATCGAGAATCACCAAATCGGGTTGAGCGTATTCTATTTGCTCGATCGCACTTTGACCGTCGAGAGCAACTAAAATTTCCCATCCCGAATCAGCCATGACACCGGAGAGAACCTCCAGGTTCGTAGGATTATCATCCACAATTAAAATCGTAGATCGATCGATGATTTCATCTGTCATGGACGGCTACACCTGCTAACATTGAATGACTTCATACTTCAATCGACCTGATACTTGTTCGTGGAATGGGAGGGGGCTTAGGAGAATAGCACCGAGCGAGACCGGAACCTTTCGAGAAATTCAGACGATGGGAATCTCAATGATAAACTCCGTTCCTTTTCCCGGTACTGAATTACAGATTAACTTACCTTGGTGTTGTTCTACCACGATCGAGTAGCTAATAGACATCCCCAATCCCGTCCCTTTTCCCACCGGCTTCGTGGTAAAGAACGGATCGAAAATACACTTTTGGATTTCTTCTGGTATCCCCAACCCATTATCGGCGATTTCGATCGCCAGAACGTCGCCTGTGGGTTCTTCCCCACGATCGTTCTGGGGAAAGTCGCGTTTGAGCTTCGTCCGAATCCAGATCGTGGGCAAATAATCATCGCGCTGACTCCAGGCTGACACGGATTCTTCGAGTGCATCAATCGCGTTGGAGAGAATATTGATAAAGACTTGGTTAATTTGTCCGGGGTAGCACTCCACCAAGGGCAAATCGTCGTAGTCTCGAATCACTTCGATGGCCGCACGATTGGGCTGGGCTTTTAAACGACTCCCTAATATAATCAGGGTACTTTCTAAACCCTCGTGTAAGTCGGCAAGTTTTTGTTCGGCTTCGTCGAGTCGCGAAAACATTCGCAAAGATCGAACGATATTGCGAATGCGATCGGTTCCCACTTGCATCGAACAGAACAGTTTTGGCAAATCTTCTTGCACGAAGTCTAGGTCGATTTCATCTGCTTTATCCTGTATTTCTAAAGGGATTTCGGCAAATTGGTGCTGGTACAGGTGAAGTAAGTCTAGCAAATTGTGAATATACTGACCGGCATGAACGAGGTTACCACAAATAAAATTCACGGGGTTGTTAATTTCATGGGCGACTCCCGCAACGAGTTGACCCAGAGAAGACATTTTCTCACTTTGAATCAACTGCATTTGTGTTTTTTGTAAGTGTTCGACCGTCTGTAAAAGTTCGGAAGTTCTCTCTTCAACTCGCTGTTCTAAATCTTTTTGTGACTGTTGCAATAAGAGATTTTGCGCGGCCATCTTCCGATTTAGAATTCGCATCTCTAAATGAATATTAATTCGAGCGAGTATCTCCTCTTTTTGAAAGGGTTTGCTGATGTAATCGACGGCCCCAAGTTCAAAAGCTTTCACTTTATGGGCTGTATCGGTAAGCGCGGTCATGAATATCACCGGAATTTCCCGAGTTTGTGGCGATGCTTTCAAGCGCTGACAGGTTTGGAACCCATCAATTCCTGGCATCATCACATCCAATAAAATTAAATCGGGAGGCGATGTGTTGACTTGCTCGATTGCACTGAACCCATCGGAAGCAGATGAGACTGTTAATCCAGCTTTGGTTAAAAACTTGAATAGCAGCCTTGTATTGATTGGATTGTCATCAACAATCAATACCAATCCTTTCTTGGCAGTTTCCATCCTCAACTCTCTTTTATTTGATGAGTGGTACTGCACCCACTGACAAATAATAATCTGCTCAATGGACCCCAAGTGCCGATCGAGATGGTCTCGATGCGGCCCGAACGATGCGGATATTTGACCCGATCGGTCTATAAATGTGGGGACAGAGTCCCAACCAGCTTTGACACTTTATTTGTACGATCGGTTGCGTACGTTAAGTAACGATGTTTCCCAGATCGGGAAGTTCCTAGACTTTCCCAATCATAGGCGATCGACAAAGGCTATGGGATCTGGTTTTTTAATCGATCGATCGCTTCGGAAGTCAGATCGACCCGAACCTCGATCTCTCGGAGTTCGTCTCGGAAAATTAATTGGGAACGATCGCCATTGGCAAAATAGGCGATATTGGGCTCGTGAAGTTCGAGGGTTCGATACGTCACCTGTTGTGGCTTCACTCGCAATACCACTTGGGGTTGGGATTTTGGATAAATGTACAAAGCCGAGTGTAGGAGATCGAGATCGAGTTTTCCGGCGGTAATATTACGTTGTTCGTCGGCATCGGATTTGCTCCAGTAGAGGGCGATTCCGCGAATTTCCGGTGCTTGAATGGCAAAAACTTCATCGAATCGCTGGGGTTCCCAGTCCAATTCACCAACATCTCCACTCGGGGGTAAGATGCGCTGCTGCCAGGAAATCTCTCGATCGTCAAGATCGGCCCACCATTGGCGGATCTCGTCTAAATAATTCCCGCTGTCGGGATGGCTACTACCATACTGCCAGACAATTTTAGATTCCATTGTCGCTTTTGAATTTGGGTCACGACCGCTCTGAGTTTAGCTGTGTCCAGTCTAACCTCAGAAATTGGCATTGGGCTGTAGGTTCTCGAAGCTATAGCCCGATTTGCCCTGATTCTCAGTCATTTTCACACACAGCAATTCGATCGCGTAATACCCCATAAATCTCGATGGCTTCTCTTCCTCGGTCAGTATAGATCGATAAACCTCGCAGCCCTTGCTGACCTTGCTTTTATCGGTCACTGCGGCTCTAGAACATAGGATAGGCAACTCGATCGGGTCGAGAGTGCAATCGGTTCGGTCTTTTGAGTTGGCGGTTCTACGTGACTTCACTTGGATATGAAATCCATATCCGTTATCTCGAAGAAATTCGATCGCATCGGCCTTGATTTCAATTGACTCCGGAATTCTTACGACCCGATCGGTAGACTGTAAATGGAGAGAGTGGATAACCCAAATAGAAAAAGCTATAACTAAAACGTAAGGATTCGCAGGTGCGATTTGTCGATGCAAGCTGGGTTTTTAAAAGTTTCATTGTGGTCAACGATATTTTACCCCGATGATGCTCTAACCAAGGAAATCGAACCCTACATCTTAATACTTCTATCTCAATTTTTTCAAATCCAAGATTTCTCTTTTGAAGTGTCGTTCTAACAATAGAATTCTATGAATTTTAAAATTTTATTTTTGACAACATCTCTAATTTTTAGTAGCGTTTTTTTACCGCAATTTCCTGTAAAAGCTTTTGAAATATCTGAAGAAATCGGATCGAAAGTAAGCAAAGAGGTCAAGCCCGATGGCTCCGAGACCCTTCAACTCGCTCAAATCTCCGATCCGGATTGGGAGGCTGGCGTACTCTACCAGCTCGCAATGGGGTTTGCCCAATTCGGAGAAATCGATCGGGCATTAGAATTCGCTCGTACCATTGATGTAGCAGACGATCGCCGTATTGCTGCCACCGCAACGATTGCGGGGGCGATCGCTCAAAACGGAGAAATCGATCGAGCGTTGGAACTCGCTCGCACCATTGAAGCGGAGGAGGGGCAAGCTGCTGCTTTATACGGTATTGTCTTATCTCTTGCTGAAGCCAGAGAGTTCGATCGCGCCCTGGAACTAGCCTTCTCAATTCCGTACATCGACTACCCGCGGCCGTTCGACTATAGTGGCGTGCTCGATGACGAGCAATGGGGAGCTTACGCCATCACCGGAGTCGTTTCTCAATTAGTCGCAGCCCGAGAATACGATCGGCTTTTTGAGGCTGTGCCATCCATTGATGCGTACTCTGCCAAGTTTGGTCAATACGATATTCCCAACGGCTTTTTGACGAGTCAATTGGTGCAGGCGGGTGAATACGATCGCGCCTTACAAGTGGCACGAGAAATCGAAAATTCCGATCGTTCCTTACAAGCATTTAAAATGCTGGCTTCGCAATTGGCCGGTATCGGAGAATTCGATCGCGCCTTAGAAATTGCTCGCACCATTGCCAATCCCCAAATTCAAGCAGAGGCACTCGAAGCGATCGTCATTCAATTCGTGGTGTCGGGAGAACTCGATCGGGGAATAGAATTAGCGCGAACGATCGAAGTTGACGATCTTCGAGTCAGCGCGTTGAGCCAACCGATCGCCAGCTTAGCGACTACCGGACGGACAGAACAAGCCCAAAGCTTATTAACCGAAGCTCTACAACTGACCCCAAACCTCGATAAGACCAAACAAGCTAACATCTTGGCCGACATTGCCTTTGGGTTCGCGATGCAAATGCAGTGGGAACAAGCCATAGAAACTGCGCGGACGATTGAAGATATAGAAATTCGAGCGATCGCGCTTTTGGGAATCGTTTCCCAATTAGCGCGTCAGGGAGAGTTCGATCGCGCTTTAGAAGTTACCCGGAGTATTGAAGACACGCAACACAAATCCTCGGCGTTTTACAGCATCGTTTCCGGGCTAAACGAGATCGAGACGCAACGGGAACGAGCCTTGGAAATTATCCAGGAGATGGAAGATGGGGAAACGAAATCCGAGCTTCTCTGGCGAAGTGCCGATACTTTTGCCGCCTCCGGAGAATTCGATCGCGCCTTGGAAATTGCTCGCACGATCGAGGATCGTAACTATCGCTTTTTTGCCCTGAGTAGTGTGGCTTTGGAATGGGCGGTTGCTGGAGACATACCTCGGGCTTTCGAGCTGGTGGAGACGATCGACGATCGCTTTTATCAAACCGAAGCATTGAAAAATATTGCCTTTGCCCTGATGCAAGCTGAAGATGACGAACGCAGTTTGGAAATTGTGCGGTTTATCGAGGAAGATGCATCTCAAGCCCGAGTGCTATCGGATCTGGCATACAATTTAGCGTCCTGGAAACAATACGATCGAGCGTTGCGGTTTATCCAAGCCATTCAAGACGATCGAGCGCAGGCTGCTGAGTTCCTCAGCCTCGCCACCGAACTCTCTTACGAAGGAGAAGCCGAGCGAGCGCAGGAATTCTTCGATCGAGGAGTCTCAATTCTCGACGCCACTCCAAAAAGTTAGTCTAGGAACGCATCGAACGGGTCGTCAGTTTCCCTGGCAACCCCTTCGATACTTGTAAAATGGCGTTACGAGCTTGCCGAATCGGTCGCGCGATCGCCCGCAGCCTTTTCTAAAATCCACCGCCACCCATTCGGATTGATCAGTCCCCGGGCTTCATCTTG
>NZ_JADEXN010000278.1 GCF_015207075.1 Zarconia navalis LEGE 11467 | reverse complement strand
CGCGATGCCCACGAAACCGTTGATTTGACGGTGCGGGGACATTTGGATGAGTTGGCGGCTTCGGTGAAGGCGACGGAGTTTTTGGGCTATACCGATTCCGACGCGACGGCAACGGTGGAAGCGGTGTTTGCAAATGGCAATACTGTAGAGGCTGCCCAGGCAGGGGACCAGGTGCAAGTGGTGCTCGATCGCACGCCGTTCTATGCCGAGTCTGGAGGGCAAATCGGCGATCGCGGCTACCTCAGGGGCGAGGATTTGCTGGTGCGGGTGGATGACGTGAAAAAAGAGGGGGCGATTTTCGTCCATTTCGGTCGGGTGGAACGGGGAACCCTCAAGGGGGGCGATCGGATTTCGGCCACCATCGATCGGGCCTGTCGCCGTCGCGCCCAAGCTAACCATACGGCAACTCACCTGTTGCAAGCGGCCCTGAAGAAAATCGTCGACGATTCCGTGTCCCAAGCCGGTTCTTTGGTGGATTTCGATCGACTTCGCTTCGATTTCAACTGCCCCCGTTCCCTGACTCCAGAGGAGGTGCAGGAAGTGGAAAATCGGGTCAATACCTGGATTGCCGAGGCGCATCCGGCACAGGTGGAAACGATGGCCCTTGAGGAGGCGAAGGCGAAAGGGGCAACGGCGATGTTCGGGGAAAAGTATGCCGATGAAGTGCGCGTCATCGATTTTTCCGGCGTATCTATGGAGTTGTGCGGCGGCACCCACGTGGGAAATACGGCGGAAATTGGCGCGTTCAAGATAATTTCGGAAACCGGGATTGCCTTGGGGATTCGCCGGATCGAGGCGGTGTCAGGCCCGGCCATTTTAGATTATCTGAATTTGCGCGATCGGGTGGTGAAGGATTTGAGCGATCGTCTCAAAGCTAAGCCGGAAGAGATTCCCGATCGGATTTCGAGCTTGCAGGGGGAACTCAAAGCCACCCAGAAGGAACTTGATGCAGTCAAGTCGGAACTTGCCGTAGCGCAATCGGAAGGGTTAGTTTCTCAAGCGGAAGCTGTGGGTGAATTTAAGGTACTCGTTGCCCAGATGGGAGAAGCCGATGCCAACTCCCTGAAAACCGCAGCCGAACGGTTGCAGCAAAAGCTGGGAACATCTGCGGTGGTGTTAGGTTCGTCTCCCGGAGATGGCAAAGTGAGTCTGGTGGCAGCTTTTAGCAAAGAGGTGAATGGCAAAGGCTTACAAGCGGGCAAATTCATCGGTTCCGTCGCCAAACTCTGCGGCGGTGGCGGTGGCGGACGACCGAATTTAGCCCAGGCGGGAGGACGCGATCCGAGTCAGTTGGCAGCGGCATTGGAAAGTGCGAAGGCGCAGTTGCTTGAGGGGTTGGGGTAGTCAAAGAACCACAAAGACACCAAGGACACAAAGTTGGATAAGAAAGTTGGATAAGAAAGTTGGATAAGAAAGTTGGATAAGAAAGTTGGATAAGCATAGGGCGATCGATGATGGGCAAAACCTGAGATCGCCGAGTGCTGTTTCTCGATATTTCTCAGATCGTCTCTTGCAAAAACTTGCCCCACTCCGCCGCTATATTGACCTGGGTAAAGGGAATAGTGACGGGAGAACGATCGTTATTCAGGGTGAATTCTAATCCAGCTTTTCCTTTGTTGGGTGACTCACCTTCTACAGGTTTTCCATCGACGATTAAGCGAATTTTACTGACATCATCCAAGGAAAAGGTTTGTAAATCTTTGGGGTCTTTTCGGGTTGGTTTTCCCCAGGTAATTTCTCGTCCTTTTTGCCCCAAAACGGCGTAAATATCGTATTTCGATCGCTCGAAAGATTCCGCCCAGATTCGGTAGGCTTCCACTTTCTGATACTCGTTCCATCCCGCCCATGCTAGCCAGAAAAATAAGACCAGCAGCGGCAACCATAATAGTCCTCTTTCCATTATTATTCGTATGTTTTAAATCAATTTCTTATTGAGTTGCGGACAGTCGGGGTAGTGCCCCTGTGCCTACCCCGTTACCTGTGCTTACCCTACAACTTTTTTGCGTTTTATTTACCTTTCAAAACTATCGAAAAAAGACGCGATCGCTCGCGCCCTTCTCATCTTTTTGATACTATAAGATTAAAAAAGTCAACTGCTGGAAATATTTCTTACCACTTCAACAAGTTGAACTTCTCCATATCCACCGTATCTCGATTTCGGTAAATTGCCAAAACGATCGCCAAACCTACAGCCGCTTCCGCCGCCGCAATCGTAATCACAAAGATAGAAAAAATTTGACCTTTAATATTCTCAGGATCGAGATAATTTGAGAATGCCATTAAATTTAAATTTACAGCATTCAACAGCAGTTCGATCGACATCAGAACTCGCACGGCATTCCGACTAGTAATCAAACCATAAATGCCGATGCAAAAGAGCGCCGCTGCTAGTAGCAAAAAATATTCGAGTTGTAGTTCCATACTTTTATGTTTTCGATCGCCACTCAATGAAAATGAGTTTCGGTTAACTTCCCGTGGAATCCGATCCAGACTCGCTCAAAGCCCCTACTGCCTCGCGAGGACGTTCGGGTAACTGGAAAGATAAATTTTCCTCAGAGGCCGATCCGATATCCGGGATAATATCGCGACGGGCAATCACAATTGCCCCTACCATCGCCATCAGCAACAGCACCGACACCAACTCAAACGGTAGCAAGAAATCAGTAAAGAAATGCGTACCAATCTGCAACGTCGTACTCTCGGTTGAAGGCATCGCCTCAGAAATCGACCAAGGTGTGGACAATACCATCGTCGCAAGCAAAGCAAACAAACCGGCACAGACTGCCGCCGTCGCCCCTTTGCGAACCCATCCCCGCGTCATCGGTACGAAGTCCTCGCGCTTGTTGACCAACATAATGGCAAACAGAATCAGCACGTTCACCGAACCCACGTAGATGAGAAGCTGGGCAGCCGCGACGAAATCCGCATTCAGCAGCAGGTACATCCCGGCAATACTGGTGAATACCGCCCCCAGCAAAAATGCCGAGTAGACGATATTGTCGAGCAAAACCACCCCCAGGGCGGCAGAAATCATCATCAGGGTGAGTAGACCTAAAGAAACGATCTGAACCCCTTGCGCTAAATTCACAATTTTTATCCTTTATCCTATGTCTTGATGGTTTCGCGTCCTCAACGGCGCGCCTTCAACAATACGCGATCGGGTACTACTTCGTCTCGGCTGTCGCCTCAGAAGCGGCAAGTTCTGCTTCGAGTTCTTCGAGCAGTTCTTCCGGACGGCGACCGGCGCGGCGTGCCCCTGCAGGTAAATCATGGGGACTGATGACACCCTTGGGTAGGTACGCAAACTCTCGCATCGGGGTCACCATGGGGTCGTCTTTGATATTCGCTGGCAAGCGACCCAATGCGACGTTATCGTAGTTTAATTCGTGGCGATCGTACGCGCTCAGTTCGTACTCTTCAGTCATGGACAAGCAGTTCGTCGGGCAGTATTCCACGCAGTTACCGCAGAAAATGCAGACCCCGAAATCGATACTGTAGTGCTTGAGTTGCTTTTTCTTCTGGGCTTTATTAAATTCCCAGTCCACAACGGGTAAGTTAATGGGGCAAACCCGGACGCAGACTTCACAAGAAATGCACTTGTCGAATTCAAAGTGAATTCGCCCCCGATACCGTTCGGAGGGAATCACCTTTTCGTAAGGATACTGAACGGTGACCGGACGGCGTTGCATGTGGTCGAAGGTGACGGACAAGCCTTGACCGATATACTTGGCGGCTTGGAAAGACTCTTTAGCGTAGTCGCCGACTTGTTTGAGGAAGTTTAACATGGTGTTCTCTGTCTCAGATTTCGGATAGGGGATAGATGACCTGTTAACCGCCAAAAAACGCGGGAAATGCCAGTTTCAGTGCTGCGGTCAGCAGAAGATTCACCAAGGCAACGGGTAAGAGAAACTTCCACCCCAAATTGAGTAACTGATCGATGCGAACGCGGGGTGTCGTCCAGCGCAGCAGAATGGCGATAAAAACCAGCAAGTAGGTTTTCACCAGCACCATCGTAATCCCTAAAGATGCAGTAACCACCTGGACTACGGGGCTGTTGATGCTAAAACCGAGTAAATCCGCCAGCAGTTCTACGGGAACCAGGAAGTCCCATCCCCCCAGGTAAAATACGGCAAATAGCAGGGCGCTGAGAATCAGATTGACGTAGGAACCTAGGAAAAATAGCGCAAACTTCATCCCCGAATATTCGGTCTGATACCCGGCCACGATTTCTTCTTCTGCTTCGGGTAAATCGAAGGGTAGACGTTCGGTTTCAGCCAGGGCGGCGATCCAGAAAATAATGAAACCCACCGGCTGTCGCCAGATATTCCAACCCAAGATTCCGTAACCCGATTGTTGGTTGACGATGTCAATCGTACTGAGGCTGTTAGACATCATCACCACCGCCAGAACGGAGAGGGCGAGGGGAATTTCGTAGCTAATGGATTGGGCGGCCGCCCGCAAACCGCCGATGAGGGCGTATTTATTGTTAGAAGCATAACCGGACATCAGCAAGCCAATGGGGGCAACGCTGGAAAGGGAAATCCATAAGAACGCGCCAATACCCAGGTCGGTAATCACCAAGTTCTGCCCGAAGGGAACGATGAGGAAGGACAGAAAGATGGGAATCACGACGATCGCCGGGCCGATGGTAAACAGCCAGGGGTCGGCTTTATTGGGGATGACATCTTCCTTGACGAGGAGTTTGAGGCCATCGGCGACGGGTTGTAGGGTTCCTAAGGGACCGGCAAACTCGGGGCCGATCCGTTGCTGGGCGGCTGCGGAGATTTTTCGTTCCAGCCAAACGGCAACAAGTACTCCCACGGTTGCCACGACGAGCATCAAGCCCAAGGGTAAGGGCATCCATACGACTTTTGCCGCACCCGGAGGCAGACCGAGGTCGATTAAGCTTTGAATAATACTGCCTTTGAGATCGATTCCTGAGTCCATACAGACTTACCAGATTACTTTATGAAGATTTTTTACTGAGTTACATTTTCTTAGTATATCGCTCGGTTGCTCGCTGACCGCGATGTGTGAGAAATTCGACTTTGGGCGATCGGGTCGAATGGGGAGAATGGTGTGGGGTGTAGGGTGTAGGGTGTGAGGACAAGTCCGCACGTTCGCGATTTTTCCCTCCTCAACATTCTTCTAGAGGTCTTTATGAGTTTTTATGAAAAATTAAATGCTGCGATCGCCCGAAATCGAAGTTTGTTGGTGGTGGCGCTCGATCCCAACCCGGAAATGATGCCTCGAGGCGATCGAGCGGACGATCCCATCGCGGCGGACAAACTGGTGACGAGTCTAAAAGATTGGATGGCGTTTGTTATCGGTGCGACCAGCGATCGGGTTTGCGCTTACAAGCCCACTCTGGGATTCTACCAAGCCCTGGGTACTGCCGGTCTGGAACTGCTGTTCCAAGTGCTGGAGATGATTCCCGATTCGATACCGGTGATTCTCGATGCCAAACACGGCGATCTTAATACCAGTAGTGTCCTGGCAAAAACGGTATTTGAAGAGTGGCAGGTGGATGGAATTACTCTCAACCCTTATGCAGGACAGGATTTGGTTGCCCCGTTTCTGATGTACCCGGATAAAGCCGTTTTCCTCTTATGTCGTACCTCCAATCCGGCGGCGGTGGTATTGCAGGAGTATCCAGAACCCGAATCGCCCTTTTACTTGCAACTCGTGGAAGAGGCGAAGGCTTGGGGAACTCCAGAACAATTGGGGTTTGAGGTGGGGACGACAACGGCGGATGTCTTGACCATGGTGCGATCGATCGCCCCGGAACGTACGATTCTGACGCGCAGTATTTGGGGCGGGGGGGATATGGATGAAATTCTGGGTGAAGTCTTGAAAGGGGGACTTAATGCCACTGGAGAGGGGTTATTGATTCCCGTTCCCCAGGATTTACTGGCTAGTGAAAATTTGGCGGCGGAAGTAGATCTCCTCAATCAAAAAATCGATCGAATTCGCGATCGTGTCAGCCAAGAAAATGCCCGCTGCGAGTTGTGGATGCCCGATGTTTGCATCTTGGAAAAACACCCCCACCAAGATTTAATTTTGCAACTGTTCGATATTGGTTGCATTCTTTTTGGGGATTACGTTCAAGCCTCGGGGGAAACTTTCACGCATTATATTGACTTGCGTAAAATTATCTCTAACCCCCAAGTTTTCGATCGGGTTCTCCAGGCTTACGGCGAGATTTTGCAAGAATTGAAGTTCGATCGCATTGCTGGAATTCCCTATGGTTCTTTGCCAACCGCAACGGGGCTATCTCTGCGGTTGGAACGCCCGATGATTTTCCCCCGCAAGGAAGTCAAAGCCCACGGCACTCGACGGGCGATCGAAGGTGGTTTTGTTCCGGGGGAAACCGTGGTAGTGGTCGAGGATATTTTAATTACCGGAAATAGCGCCATGGAAGGGGCTGCGAAATTGAAATCGGCGGGGTTGGTGGTTGAGGATATCGTGGTATTACTCGATCGGGGGGAAGAGGTTCGGAATTATCTCAAAGATAATGGGTATCGCGCTCATTCGGTGTTGTCGATTTTTGAAGTGGCAGATACGCTTCTCAAATCGGGGCGAATTACGCCGAAACAGGCGGAAGCGTTATGTCACGAGTAGGTGGTTTTAGCGGCGTTGTGAGATCGGCTTAAAAGCGAGCGAAAACGGGCTTCGACACCTAATCTTTCAGACCGGGTAATGCTTGAAAAGGAAACATGCTCTTCACAAAACAATAGCCAACATCATACCGATCTCGATGCCGTAGCTCGCCATACTTTCGATCCCATTTTCCTGTCTCTAAATCCTCCTGTAAGTGTAATAATCCATCCTCTAATTCATCGGGATGTATTTGAGAAAATGATGAAATCCCATGACGAATATCGCGATTCAAGTAAAATTCGGGTCGTGCCCACCCCACCGCTGCAAATGAATCGAATAAGTCACGGGGTAAGGGAAACGGTTCGACATCGATCGCTGCGCCAGTTATTGAGTGAATTTCTGAGGCTAGCTGAGATATTGGCAAAAACGTAGACCGAACATCGGCAATTAATGAGGGAAAATATT
>NZ_JADEXN010000277.1 GCF_015207075.1 Zarconia navalis LEGE 11467 | reverse complement strand
GCAACTTAAAGTACGAGACCTCCAATTTTCCGTTTCGATTTGCGAGAAAGTCCAAGTTTTAAGTGACTCAAGTGGCTTAAATTCAAGGCCGCACAGAAAGTTGCACATCACGTTACTACCAAACCAATACTTTCGCCTCGTACTCGGGCAAATCGATGAGGATATTGTCATCCCCCGATTCGAGATCGTAATCTCCCGTCCATTCGTGCCAAGTCCCGTTCGCCGGGAAATTGGGAACTCGATAGCCTGCTAAAAATTGCCCGGAGAAATTGGCAACGACCGCGACACGAGAGCCTTTGTCATTCCAGCGCGTATAGGCAATCACCCCAGATTCGGCATCTTCGTGAAAGAAATCGATATTCTCGGTGTACAGTGCGTGGTTATTCTCGCGCAGGTGAATTAGACCCTTGCAATGCTCAAATAAATTGCGATTGAGGTCGTTACCCAATAGGGTCCAATCGATTTTCGTCGGTTCCGGGTCGAGGATGTGATAATCGCCAAACTCTTCACCCATCCAAACGAGGGGAATGCCAACAGCCGTCATCAACAAGACCATCCCCAGCTTGAGTCGCTTAAATGCCGCTTCGTCGAAAATCTCTCGATTGGCCAACTCCACCATCAACCGTTCGTGGTCGTGATTGGTCAGGTAGTTGACGACGTTGGTCGCCCCCAAAAACCCCTGACGCTTGCAGTCGAGAACTTCTTTGAGCTGTTCGAGATCGAAGGTATCGCCGCAGATATGCGCTTTGACGGTGTCATAGAAACTATAGTGCCAGCAACCATCCATCGGGCCGTCAAGATTGGTAATGCTGGTGGTTTCGGGGATGTACTCGGCTACGTTGTAAAACGGTTTCATTCCGGCCGTCTTTTTGGCTTCTTCGACAACCCAGTGCATGAAATCGTAGTTGTCAATTTGCCGCGCCGCATCGTAGCGAACGCCATCGATGTGGTATTCCTGAATCCAAAAGCGTACGGTATCGCCGATAAACTGCCAAGCAGGTTTGACATCGAGATTTTCGTCGTAGTGTTCGTAGTTAAACTCCGGCCCCCAGTTGTTTTCGGGGTCGCGAGGTTCGTGATAGTACCAGTAGTCGTGGTCGATTTGCGTTAGGGGACTCGAAGCTTCCGAATGGTTGTAAATTCCGTCCATGATGACCCGAATGCCTTTGCCGTGACACTCATCGATTAAGCGTTTCAAGTCTGCCGTGGAACCGTAACTGGATTCGGTGGCGAAGAAATATCGGGGGTTATATCCCCAACTGTAGTCTCCAGGATACTCTTTGACGGGCATCAGCTCGATGGCATTCACTCCCAAATCGCAGAGATAGTCTAATTTCTCGATCGCGTGTTGGTAGTTTCCTCGCAATTCGGCATCGTCTTCGCCACCCGAAAAGTCGCTGATGTGCAGTTCGTATATTACCAGTTCTCGATCGGACGGTAGGGGTTTGTCGTCATGCTGCCAAACATAGGTATCGACTATTTTTTCACCATCTTTGATGCGGACGATGCCGTTTTGAGTTGGGTCGTCAATATCGGTGGCATAAGGATCGACGACATCGACCCATTCATCTTCCTCGAAAAACCAAGATTTCGATCGCACCCGAAATTTGTATTGATATTGCCCATCTTCTAATTCAACTTGGGTACGGAAGTATCCGCGCTCGTCTTTTTCCATGAGAATTTCTTCCCAGTCAGAAAAAGAACCAATTAAGGCTGCTGCTTTGTTGTAAGGCGCAAATAACTTAAATTCGATGAAGCTACCCATGAAAGTTTTTTAAAACTCTATGGTCTATAAAATATTCTGTTTTTTAGGTCGCATCATCTTCCTATAGAAATATTTTTGAAATTTGCCCGAGGAAAAATAAGGAGAAATTCATCGTCTCTTTCACGTGAGTCCGTTGAAATTCTATCTCTTCGGGTAAAGTGGAGAGTTGAGACGATCGATCGTCCTCCAACACCTCGATCGATAAATCCAGTTACTTCTGTTTCTCACTCACAAACGTTTCGCATTGATTCAAACCTTCCGTTGCCACCGCAAACTCCTCAAACACTTTTGCCAACTCCAACTCCCCCGATTTAATGCGATCGATAATTTTCTCAACTTTTGCAACCGTTTTTTCGTGATTCTAGTTTTTGCTCGTTTTCGCTTTTGCTGTGATTTGTTTTCCTCCTAATTTCACATTCTTTATTATTAGACATTTCCAAAAATAAAAGTCAATTTCAATCTAAAAATTGCGGTCGTAAACTTTTACCCCAGATCCAAATTTTCTCGTTCCCTAGTTCTTATTTTCCAAAGATGTCTAGACCTTTAGGTATCAGCAAATAGCTTTTGAATAAAGCAGGTTCGCATTCGTTGAATTTAAGTTCTCTTGCCAGATTTAAGACTTCTAAGTCTTTTCTGATGCTGATTTGAAGCTGGTGGCTGGTGGCTGGTGGCTAAATGCTTAAAATTATAAATCCTGACGCTCTCCAATTTTTGGATTGTATTTCTTAAAAATTAGACTAGATTTTTCAAAATCTTCTTCTAATCGAGGTTGAGCTAAATACGCGGCTTCTTCTTCCGAAAGTTCTTCGTAAGCTATCTCTTGCGCTACCGCACTACCCCAAACGCCAATTATGACAGGATGAGACACCGTTTCTCGGAACTGACGCAGTTGAGAAATGCTATCTTCAGCATACACTGTTAACTCTCCAAATTCCTCACTAAAATATTGTCCATCGCACTCTTCCGTCCAGATAAAATAGGCTCCTGTTTCGTAACATTCTGCCATCATTTGCATCAAACTAGTTAGGCTAGAGTAGGACAAAATTGGCTCTTATCCTTTGGGACGAAACCAGACGGGAGAACTGTCAATTTCTTCCTCTTCGCAAATGACGTAATACTCACCTGCTAGCCAGAAAAGAGGCAGTTGATGGAGAGGTTCGCAATTTTTACGATACACCTCAACCCAGTCATGACAATTTTTTATGGCTTCTTCTAACGAGTAGAATCCCCAAAATGGAAACAGTTCGACTCTGGAACCTCCATCAAAAAATTCGTATAATTCGCGAACTTCTCGTGGAATTTTAAAAGGTAAATTTTTTAGTAAAGTATCAATACAAGCAAAATTAAGACCGGGATTAAAATTATTGTCTAAAGGTGTATTAACTTCAATCCAGTGCTTAATTCGTTGTAGCGCCTCGGTTAATTCTGACATTATCCATATAAATATATAGCGGTTATCAATCTGTTGAAGTACAGAGTTTCTGGTTTTCGGGAATGGGGAATGGGCACTTCGACAGGCTCAGTAACCAGGAATGGGGAATGGGGAATAGGAAATAGAATTTGGGTGTACCTCACAAGACTGAGAATTGCTATAAAGGTTTTTAATCGATTAATCCCCCTCCAAAACCTCGATCGATAAATTGAGTTGTTTCTGTTTCTCATCCAAAAACGTTTCGCATTGCTTCAACCCCTCCGTTGCCACTGCAAACTCCTCAAACACCTTAGCCAACTCCAACTCCCCCGACTCAATTCGATCGATAATTTCCTCAACCTTCACCACTGTTTCCTCGTAATTCCAGTTCTGTTTCGCTTTAGCCTTAGCCATAATTGTCTCTTTCTTCTCTTTATTCCAACTTTGCGCTCTTCGTGCCTTTGTGGTTCCTTAAAATTATTTATCCCCCAAAATCTCGATAAGTTTCACCCGAATCCGTCCCTCTCCCAACTGCACCTCCAATACATCATCCTCCTGCAACCCAACTGTCGATCGCACGATTTCCCCGTTTGCCGATCGCACTGCTGCATATCCCCGACTCAGCACCCCTTGGGGATCGAGAGTTGCGAGCTTCTCCGAGAGTAACTGACACTGCCCCGTTGCCCCTTGCCACCGCGATCGAGCGGCGCGAATTAGCCCCTGGCGCAGCCGTTTCAGCTCTTTTCGTTCCCAATCGAGTTGTTGGTCGAGGGATAGCTTTTGCAGGCGATTTTGGAGCTGTCGTAACCGGTTGCGTTCTGCTTCCAGACGGGCATTTGCCGTTGCCGCCAGCGCCTCAATCCGCGCCTGATGTTCCTCCCGCAACCCCTCGAGAGACGGAACCACTAATTCTGCTGCCGCCGTTGGTGTATGGACGCAGACATCCGCCGCTAAATCCGCCAGGGATTCGTCTCGCTGGTGCCCAATTCCGGCAATAACCGGAATCGAGCAAGTGGCGATCGCCCTGACAACCCGCTCGTCGTTGAAACAAGCTAAATCCTCCACCGAACCCCCACCCCGCGACAGAATCAGCACCTCGGCGCGTCCGTCTTTTTCCACTCGCGCGATCGCCCCGGCAATGGAATCTGGCGCGCGATCGCCCTGGACGATCGCCTCAGACAGCAGCACCCGCAGTCCCGGATACCGCTGTTTGAGCGTACGCTGAATATCCCCCCAAGCCGCCGCCCGGCCAGAGGTAACCACAGCGATGGTTTGAGGGTGAGGAGGAAGCGTTTTCTTGTGGGCCGCATCGAACAATCCTTCGGCTTCGAGGCGGTTGCGAAGCTGGCGATATCGCAGTGCCTGTAACCCTTCCCCAGCGGGCAACACCTGCCAAACGCTCAGTTGATACTCCCCCCGCGCCGGATAGACGCGGATGCTGCCCAACACCAAAAACTGCTCTCCACAAACCAGATCCGCCGCCAGTTTTTCCAACTGCGATCGCCACACCACACAGCGAATCGTGGCATTCCCCTCAGTGTCGCGCAGGGTGAAAAACGTGCCGCTGCGGTGGGCGTTGGTGCTGGAGACTTCCCCCGTTACCCAGACCTGGCGCAGTTGGCGATCGTCTTGCAGCAGGGCTTGAATGTACTCTGTTAGCCCTCCCACGGAAAGAGCGGTATCGGTAATCGGAGAATTGGCAATCTGGGAATCGGACATCATCATCCTGGCAGTGGAATTTTGACGGTAGCAAAGGGGCGATCGCTCGGGCAACCTGCACTCGATCGAGAATCTCTCTAAGATATCGCGGATACTCCCGAGTTGGTGAAAATTGTTCTAAAATCAATACAGTCGCTCACAATATTGATTCCCCTGAATTTTGTGCCCAAACTGAAAGCTTTTGTCAAGTAGGTATGGCCGTAATGTTCTCCCACTCCTATACCCCTAAACTAGAATAGGGAAACGAGAACAGATGAACCAGAGATCGAACCTTCATAACAATAGATTTATAAACGATATAGAGGCGAAGCATGGCCACTGCAACGACTAATGCGATAACGGGAAATCCCGAGAAGCAAAAAGCGCTAGATTTGGTGATGAATCAAATCGAGCGCTCCTTTGGTAAAGGGTCGATTATCCGCTTGGGAGATGCCACCCGCATGAAGGTGGAAACCATTCCCAGCGGGGCGCTGACCCTAGATTTGGCGTTGGGTGGCGGTTTGCCCAAGGGACGAGTTATCGAAATATACGGCCCGGAAAGCTCTGGTAAAACCACACTCGCGCTACACGCGATCGCCGAAGTCCAAAAAGCGGGGGGTATTGCTGCATTTGTGGATGCAGAACACGCCCTCGATCCCACTTACGCTTCTGCGGTGGGGGTGGATATTGCCAACTTACTGGTCTCCCAACCCGATACCGGGGAAATGGGCTTAGAAATCGTCGATCAGCTAGTGCGATCGGTGGCGGTAGACTTAGTGGTGGTAGACTCGGTGGCCGCCCTGACCCCACGGGCGGAAATCGAAGGAGACATGGGCGATACCCACGTCGGCTTGCAAGCCCGTTTGATGAGCCATGCCTTGCGCAAAATTACCGGAAATATCGGTAAATCTGGATGCAGCGTCATTTTCCTCAACCAGTTGCGCCTGAAAATCGGCATCGTCTACGGCAACCCCGAAACCACCACCGGGGGGAACGCCCTTAAGTTCTACTCCTCGGTACGCCTGGATATTCGCCGTTCCCAGACCTTGAAGAAGGGAACCGAAGAGTTCGGCATTCGCGCCAAAGTCAAGGTGGCAAAAAACAAAGTCGCGCCGCCGTTTCGGATTGCCGAATTCGATATCCTCTTCGGTAAAGGCATCTCCAGCCTCGGCTGTTTGCTCGACCTTGCCGAAGAAACCGGAGTCATCAACCGTCGCGGTGCTTGGTACAGCTACAACGGCGACAACCTCGGACAAGGCCGGGACAATACTATTGCCTACATGACCGAAAATCCCGATTTTTCCGCAGACATCGAACGGCAAGTTCGAGAAAAATTGGAGATGGGGGCAGTGGTTTCGGCCAACTCCGTTGGGGTGGTGGCTGAAAAAGATACCCCTAATGGGATCGAAGTTGAAGAGGAGAAAGATCCCACGAAGAAGAAGAAGTAATCGAGTTTGGCCTCGATTCGGATTCTTAGTTGGTACGAACCCCGAGGCGATCGCGATCGCCTCGGGGTTATCGCCAAATACGGCGCAAATTCAGCACGAAACCCGGTAGGATCTCCTCACCGGAAAGTTGAGTGGGATTATCGAGAACTTCGACTTCTCGCCCCGGACGATAGATGTAAACTTGTCGGTTTTGGGTTCGGCAAGCGTTGTTAGCATCGAGAGTTACCCGGAAACAATAGAGGCCGCAGATGGAGACAAAGAGGGAAAATTCGGGCGATCGCTCTTTCGTGCAAGTTAGCAGATACGTCGATCTTAAAGTATCACCCCATCAAAATGACATTATCGATGACGTGAACGATGCCGTTATCCGCTTCGATATCAGCCGCGACTACCGTCGAGTTTTTGACTTCAAATTCATCGGTACAGTCGATCGGAATCGGCGCGCCTTCGAGGGATGTCACCGTTTCCAACTCGGCTAAATCCGCCCGATTCAACTTGCCAGAAACCACGTGATATTTGAGGATGCGCGCCAGTTGGGGGGGGTTTTGCACCAGGGTTTGCACGGTTCCGGGAGGCAACTTGGCAAAAGCATCATCGGTGGGTGCGAACACCGTAAATGGGCCGGGGGATTGCAAGGCTTCGACTAAACCCGCTGCTTGGACTGCTGCAACGAGGGTGGAAAAGCCTTCGGTATTGACTGCAATTTCAACAATATTTGCCATGGGAATGGGGAATGGGGGATGGG
>NZ_JADEXN010000010.1 GCF_015207075.1 Zarconia navalis LEGE 11467 | reverse complement strand
TGATACCGACCGAAACATCATTTTTCCGAGATGCGGACTTTTTCGACGCTCTCAAATCCTCTGTTTTTCCAGAGTTGTTGCAACACAGACGCATCGATCGCCAGTTGAACATCTGGAGTGCGGCTTGTACGAGCGGCCAAGAACCCTACAGTCTGGCTATGGAGTTGCAAGCTTATTTTCCGCTGCTGACAAAATGGGAACTCGAATTGGTTGCCAGCGATATGTCCCTGGAAATGCTAACCAAAGCTCGTCGGGGATTTTACAGCCAGGAGGAAGTCGAGCGTCGTTTGCCCCCGGAATTATTAACGCGATACTTTCATCAGCAGGGCGATCGTTGGCAGATCGCACCATCAATTCGATCGATGGTGCAGTTTCGCACCATTAATTTGCTCGCCCCTTGGCCGCCCCTCCCACCGATGGATTTAGTGGTGATGCGCAACGTCTTAATCTACTTCGACAAACCCACTCGCCGCAACATTTTGACGCGGGTACGGCAAATCCTCAAACCCGATGGCTATCTCTTTCTCGGGGTAACGGAAACGCCATTTGGGGCCGATCGCGCTTTTGAGTCGGTGAAATTCGATCGGGCGATCGGCTATCGGTTGCGTCCCGAAGTGCCTCAAACGCTCTCAAATACGCCCTCGTAGTCCTCAATTAACCACCCCGGCAAGCGAGTTTGCGGGTCTTGTACCTTCATCGTTCCCGGCGCGTAGTACAGCATGACTCCGAGGAAAGCATTTAACGCGCCGGGATGGGTAAATCCGGCTCCTTGCTGGGTGAGTTGTTGTACGAAGGGGCGATCGGATTCTGGGACGGGTTGGGTTTGAAACCCGCTTTTGAGGAAGGCTCGATAGACGTTTCCCAATTCTCCTTTGTAAACCGTTTCCAGTTCGGCGGTGGGTAGGCTGAGGAAATACTCTGCGAGTTGTCGCCGCAATTGGGAAAGTTCCGAGACGATCGAGGTATTAGACGGATCGATTTCGTAGAGATTGACGCATCCCAATAGGCGATTGAGGTCTGGGGGAGAGACTTTGGGGGAGGCTTGAGTGGGTGCGATCGCCGGTTTTCGACCGCAGGCAATGGTCGAACAGAACTCGTGGTGAGTCAATGCAACACTGGCATTTTCTACCCACACTCGATCGACCCCCGGAAAACCGGCGCGCACATCGTGCAACGCGATCCATCCGCCCGGTTTGACTAGAGGAAATGCGAGCTGAAAATCGGGCAACACATCCTCATATTCGTGACCGCCATCGATAAAAATGAAGTCAATTTGTTGGTTTCCCGCCAGTTCCGGCCAACGGCTCAAAATATCGCGAGAATAACCTTTGAGGGGAGTTACATAGGAGTCGAGACCATTTCGTTTGATATTCTCAGTCCAGATTTCAAACATATTTTCGGGGAACGATTTAGACCCTTTGAAATTCCACGGATCGATACAGTAGATTTTCCGCTTCGTTCCGACGCAGGCATAGGCCATCGCCACGGTCGATCGACCCCGAAACGAGCCGATTTCAACAATGGTTGCATCTTCGGGCATGGACTTAACTTTATCGAACAAGTACTTTTCTTGTCCGGGAACCAAAAATCCTTCGATCGCGTCAACGGCTGGTTTGATACTTTGATAGCTTGAAACTGGCGAAGTAGCGATTTGCTCGGCGTTATTGCGTGGGGTTGAACTCGATTCGGCCGTTCCGCGCACCAACCCTTCAAATAATGCCCCCATTTTCTTCCCGTAGCCGCGACTATCCAGAAATGGCGGCGACTGCTGCATCTGCTGCTGGATTTGTTGCCGTTTTTGTTGGCGCAGTTGGGGATTGGTTCCCAGGGAAACCGCCAACCGAATATACTCCTCTTCGTTCCGGGCAATTAGATCTCGAATTTGCAACTCCCGCAGCAGCGATGCCGATTGCCGACACCGCAACTCCTCCCCTTCCATCACCACTAGCGGCAAATTCACCCGCAACGGATCGAGGGCGGAAGCCGCACCGGAATAGGGGTAGGAGTCGAGATAGACATCGGCGAGTTCCAAACATTTGCGAATGTCTGCCGGACTGGGGAGGGTGCGAATGAGGACGAGGCGTTTGCCATCGACCCCATATCGATCGAAAACGGCTTGCATCCCGTCGTAGAAGGGTTTTTCGAGTTGGGGATGGCGACCCCAGTTCGGCCCGAAGGGATAGAGAACGAGGATGGAATTGGGGGTGGCGGCGAGGATTTTCGCCCAGGTATGGCGGACTTCGGGGTTGAGTTTGCGACAGTTGGCCCCGGAGATGAAGACGGTGGTTTGCGCCGTGGCCCCCCAACTGGATCGATCGGGATTGAGAGTTGGCAGGCGTTCGGGCCCGAAACGGAAGCAGAGTCCAGACCCCTCGACGGTGACGAGTTTTTCGCGGTAGTCATTCTGGGGGTTAGCAGGGGGAAACGAGAGGGTTCCGGCAATGTAGTAGTCGATATGGCGCATCCCCGTAGTGACGGGTTGGGCGAGGGATACGGTTTGGACGCGCGCCAGTCGGTGCAGGGACAGCAAGGCGATGGGGTACGATCGCGCGGTGATATTGCTGCCGATAAAGAGGAGATCTAAATCGTCGGCGCGAATGGTTTGCACGGCTTGGTTGAGTTCGTTTCCTTCTAAATCGATGCATCGTTCGGCGCGATCGCGAACGAACTGTTCGGCCGCAGCATCGACGGTGGCGAGAGAATATAAATAGACTTCAAATCGAGTTCGATCGAGATATTCAAAGATGGGCAAGCCGGTGAATGTTTCGGCGCTGGGATAGAAGTTTTGACAGAGGATACCGAGGCGAATTTTACTGCGCTGGGTGGGGCGATCGCCAAAAGTATAGTCGAGTTGATATCCTTTTTGTTTGAGATAGCGTTCTAGGATATCGGCGCGATCGGTTTCGATCTGTTTTAAGGTAATTTCCAGTGTGGGACTGGCGCTGAAATAGAGCGGGGTTAAATTAGCGCTATTGACATATGTAGAGGCGACAGAATTCCAAACGGGATTGTCGGGATTATTTTTGATGTTGTTGGATATATAAGTCAGCCAGTGGGTTAAATAGTTGTAGTAGCCATCGACTTCTCCCACATCTTTGAACAGACGCGGGGATTCAAACATAAACGCCAGATAGTCTTGAGCAAACCAATTGGGAATCGGCGCGCGCTGATATTTGATGTCGAGTTGATGGGGATAGAAATATAAGGTGGCAGCGAGTAATGCCCGAATGGCTTCTGGTGCGTCAAAACCTCGGGCAACTATTGCAGAAATCTGCGTCGTTAATCTTTGCTCGGATTCCGTCAAACTTTCGTTTTTAAACCCGCTATTCCACAATTGGCGATGAACTTTCCCGATCGCCCCAGTATAAGCCGATTCGAGTTTCTCGGCACTCAAACCCAGCCAATATTCGGCAAGTTTCTGGCGAGATTGATGCAAGACTTGAATCGTCGCTGCCTGAGATGGATTCGCTAAATATTGCTGAATTTGAGTTGCTAACAGTTCGGGATTCGGTGCGGGAATTTCGATAAATTGATGAGCGGGAGAATTCGATTGTAATGCAGTTTTAATAAGTGCTTCTTCAACGCGACGAGCCATATTCGACCAGGAGAATTGCTTGGCGCGCTCGAGTCCGGAAGAAACTAAGGCATTGCGAATCTCTGGCTTTTGAACCTGCCGCAGGGCATTGAGCATCTCCTCCACATCTCGTTCGCCAATATAAATAACGGCATCTCCGCCCACCTCTGGAATCGAGGATTTCCGACAAGTAATCACCGGACATCCACAAGCCATGGCTTCGAGAACGGGTAATCCAAACCCTTCATATTGGGAGGGAAAGGCTAAAGCCATTGCCCCTGAATATGCCGCACTCAAATCCTCATCGCTGAGTTGCAGCATATGAACTTGAGTGTCGCCCACATAGGTTTGAAACTCGTCTTCAAGTTGACTTCCTCCGCCGGTACAAACGACCTCAAAGTCTACTTTATTTTCCAGTTTCGAGAAAGCTTGGAAAAACAAACCCGCATTTTTATACCCCACTCTCATACCCACGAGTATAAAGTAGGGTTTCGAGATATTATTCTTGTTTTTAAACCTTTCAATTTCTTGGGAACTGGCTGGCGAAAAAATAGGATTGACGCCACAATGAGTAACGGCGATCGAGTCTTGAGAAATCTGGGGGAAAAAGCGGGTTAAATCTCGCGCCGTACTCTCAGAAATAGCAATATAAGCCGTTCCATGTTCGAGACCGTATTTCTTTTCTCGCCACATAGGATTATTCGGATCGTACCCGGCAATCTCGGGAATCATATCATAAGCCATGAATACCGAAGGCGTTGTTATTGGCGTGGTGTAATATGACGAAACGAAAACATCGATCTGATTTTCATCGCAAATTTCCTGAAGTATTTTGCGATCGGCTTCGGTATTATTGTAATCGTACCTGGGGGCATCAATGTATTGAAGTCCGGGAATTTGTGGGGCAGTTTTACCGCGATCGAGAACGAGAATTTGTTGGGCAAAATCTACCGTTGTCCACTCTTCTAAAAGCGATCGCCATAAGCGCGCAATTCCGGTTTGATAGAGTTGAAAGAAAACCGCATCAAATAATACTTTAACCTGCTGTTTTTGAGGTAAAGATTTTGGTTTAATATCTTGTACGATTGTCGTTCGAGTTTTAGCTATTTTAGAAATTGCAGCTTGATAATCCTGCTGGATGAGTGAAGGTCGAGGCGATGCAGGGGGTTGGTAGCGAATAACTTTTTCAAAAATAGAAGGTGAAATCTTTTTGACTGTCAGCAGATGCAAATTTACACCGTTTGAATACAGATTTAAATTAAACTTTTTGGCAATAATCGAGAGTGTTTTTTTTGTATATAGTGCAATATGCTGACCTTCGTGAGTCGCATAATACCACCACTGGCTTACTTTAGGATTATTGCTCGGTAAAAGTTCAGTGCTAAATAAAATATTGCGAGAAAAACTGAGTAATCGTTCGATTTCTGGTATCGGATCGACAAAATGCTCGAACAGCTCAAAAGCGGTCACCAATTCAAAAGTTTTCGTACTAGCTTCACTCGCTTCAAATCCCCGCGCGAGTAAGTTAGATGCATATCGATCTTCCCAATAGAAATCAAACCCCGCATCGCGCATTAAGCGAACGAATAAACCATATCCCCCGCCCGAATCGAGAAATTTACCGGCTGAATCAAAGACGTTTAAAAGTAGGTTGCTGACGATTTTAGAAAATATCAGATTCCGCATTACCAAGCCGACATCGCTACTGGCGATCGCACTAGAATAGGCTTCTTCTAGCCAGTAGGGTGGTTCTGTTTGCACGAAGCCGCAGTTCGAGCATTGAAAGTAACTAACATCATATTTTTGAAGCAGTCGATCGCGATCGAAATAATTGGAAATCGAACCGCAAACTTTACAAAGATTGAGTTGAGGATTTTGGCTTCGATCGACTATTTCTTTTGGAGCAAACTGAATCGGGTTAGAATCGCCACTATACATATTTTTTTCGGTAAAACTATCTGCTGCAATATTTTGATAAACTGAGGTTTGATAAATGAGGGGAAAAGCCATAGCTTCGGATTTTAAATTCGTAAAGGGTGTCACAACTTTCGTATGAGTTGCATCTTCGCGAAAGCCAATATTTGAAACTAAATTGACACTCGGCAAAGCAATTAGCCCATTTTGAGACCAACAGGCAAATACCCAGGCATAATCCCAGGTATTAAATCCTTGGTAAGCATTGTGAAATACCCGACTCCAGTATCGATCGGCGACCTCGCTTTGTTGTCGATTGCCTAACCAATTTGTATCTCGAACTTGAGGCCATCGCCTCATCTCCAGGTCGTAAAACTGCCAAGCACGTCGCCAAGTGGCCCAACCCCAAATGTGCATATAGCACGAGAAATAATAACTCGATTCTGTTTGTAACCTTCCTAATTGAAAATTATCGCCGGAGATTGCCATGATGCGATCGTCATGGCGATATCGCGTTAGCAACTCCTCGCAAAAGCGAAAAAAGGTTGGGTGCGGCAAGCAGTCGTCTTCTAAAATAATCGCTTCTTCTACGGTTTCAAAAACCCAATTTAAGCCACTCGAAACGCGATCGCGACATCCTAAATTCGTCTGGGAATAATTTTTATAGACTTCACAATCCCAATCGACGCGATCGATAATTGCCCTGGCTGCGGCGCACTTTTCGGCTTCTCCGGGTTTGTCCGCTCTGGGCCCGTCAGCGATCGCTAACAGTTTCGGCGGTTTCGCTTGACGAATCCTCTCAAAAACCTGCGCCGTCGTATCGGGTCGGTTAAATATCAGCAGCGCAACCGGTGTTTTTAATTGCCAGGGGGTCATTGCAGTTGCCAGACTTAAGAGTGGCGAGGGTGTCTGGTTTTAGAGCGTAACATGGGAGCGATCGCTGTGCAATTGCCGCTATCGGGTTTGCGTTTTGGCTAGTTCCGGTTGCAGTGCGATGGCTTTGTCTTGGTAATAACCCGCTTCTTGCTCCCGACCTTGTTGTTTCAAGACAACACTCATATTTAAGTAAACACCGGCTAAATTGGGATTCAGTTGAATTGCTTGGTAATAGCAAGCGATCGCTTTATCTAACTGATTTTGAAAATATGCCATACTCCCCAAATTTGCATGGGCTTCGGCAAAGTCGGGTTTGAGTTGGATGGCTTTGGTATAGGCTCGAATTGCCTCCTCCCCTTGACCTTTGGCTTGAAACGCATTACCCAGAGTTTTATAGATATCTGCGGAATTGGGTTTAGTTTTGAGAGCTTCGTAGCACTGGGCGATCGTTTGGTCTGGATTATTGCTATTAAGATTTGGTACAGTCCCTTGAGAATGAGATTGAGTGGGCTGCACCGCAATTCTGGGGGTATTCTTCACCAATCCCGACGGCGTTAACTTCCAAGTTGCATCGGAAATATAGCCAATGCCGCCATAGCCCATTCCTTTGGGAAATGCCCCCCCAGCCAGTTCGTGATTGCGCTGGGCTTCGATTCCTTTCCAAGCTTGAGTTTGCCCCCCCGAAAGATGTCCGTAATTGTGATTTTGATGAATGGCGGTAATCACTTGCGTCGCATCAATGACGGGTTTTCCCGCAGCCAAAGCACGATATACCATGGCAATATCCCACGCCGCCCGTCCGACGGCAAATGGGGGAATTTCCGACCACAAATTTTTGGTAAAAATAAAGTAATCGATCGCGCAATCGGCTTCGAGTTTTCCTTGTTGAACAACCAGTTCTTTCAGCCCTGTTTCCCAATTCGGATTTGCAAAGTTAATCGGGGCGGGAATATCAAAGTTATGGCGCTGTCCGACAATCAGATACTCTTCAAACTGGGCAGATACTTTTTCGATCGCCGACATCACATCGCTCAAGAAAATAATATCGGCATTGGTATACATTAAAACTGAATTTTTTGCCGAAATTTGAGCGATATTAAATAAGCCCTGAATGGTAGGCGTACCGTACTCGTTACGATCGACTTCTGGAAGATAATACAACCCTAATTCTTGGGAAATTTCGGCTACCCCGGCTTCATTTCCCAGTAGTATGACTTCTGGCTTGGGATTCAGCATCGTCCAGCTTTGAACGGCATTGCGCTGAATCATCCCTGGATGTCCCTCAAAAGGCTTGGTGGTGGTGAAGATCGTTAAACCTGGCAAGGATTCAGAAAGAGTTGAAGTCGATTGTTGTATGGACTTCTCCAATTGAGAAGACAAACGAGCCAATATCGATTTTGCTTCTGTAAAGTTGGGAACGGTTTGTAAGACCGTTTGAACGGATTTTTTAGCAAGTTCGATCGAACCCACTTTTTCGTAAACATTCGCCAAATACCAAGAGACGCGCCAGTGGTTGCACCCCAACTCGATCGCCCCTTTCAATTCAGAAATCGCTTGTGAATACTGTTGTTTTTCTTGAAATATTAAACCCGACCACAATCTTAAATAGCCATCATTGGGATAGTGCGATCGATAATTTAAAACTCCACCACCACCGGGATTACACATAATTGGAGAAGATGTTGCAATTTGACGATCGGCATCAAATAATTCCTGGATATTTTGCGAGTTTAAACTCACAGAAAAATGTGGTGCCACATCCCCTAAAGATTCAATAAATAGTTCTGCACCTGAAGGAGTCGTTCCCATCAAATCTTGCAGCGTAACCGGTCGATCGAGTAACCTTTCTCCCACCGACACACCCAAAATCCGCCGACGTTTGGGCTGTTGTATCAATTTTTTGTAAATGGCATTGAGCTGTTTTGCGGCATTTTCTGCCCCAAAATATTTTTGGGCATATTCTCTAGCATTGCCTCCCAATCTCGCCCGTTCTTCGGGATGGTGATAGAGATATTCGATCGCCTCTTTGTATTCTTTTTCGCAACGAACGATTAAACCCGTTTGCTGGTGAATAACCGTTCGTTGCGCGCCACCGTGGGCAAAAATAACCGGCGGAATTCCTGCATACATTACTTCTTGCAGTATCAGTTCTGCGGTTGAGTAATTATTTTCGCATAGGGGATAACCAAAGACATCAAAAACTTCGATCGCCGATCGAATATCTTCAACATAGCCACGCCACTCGAATCGTTCGGCAACCCCAAGTTGTTGAGCTTGTTGGCGCAGATGGTTCCACGCTCCACCACTCCCCCAAACGAGAAAACGCACGTTGGGAACGTCGATCTTAGCACTCATTTGTACGTATCGAGGATGCATTTTGACAAAGTCAACCATCCCGATATAGCCCACATTAAAAGTGGAGTGAGGAGATATCTTGAAATTCGCGAGTCGATCGAAGTCGGTTGAGTCATAGACCATACCCGTTTTCTTCGCCTTGACCTCAGGAGATAACCCTTGAAAAACAGGAATATCCTGAGTATATGGGCTTGAGGCAAGGGCAAAATCAACTAGATCGATGACTTGTTTTGTGACAATTTGTGGGGGGAAATCTCCAGCCACATGAAACCAAGCCAACAATCGCATTGCGGGTAAGTTGGAGTGGAGAAGTTTGTAAAGTTCGGGATTATTCCAAAAATGAATTTGGACGAGATCGGACTTCTCAATCGCTGTTTGAATGGTTGGACGTTCGGGAGCATTTAAAATCGTAATTCCCGATTTTTGAGCAATGCCAATGGCTTCAGGTTCGGCGGGCAGCAGAGAAACGGCTGTATGTTTGATATTGCTTAGCTTTGAGGAATACTTTGCAGTTGCCATCAACGAGCGAGCGGCACCACCTCGGCTCAGATGCTGAATAATATGTAAGACTTGAATCGTTTTCATAAGGCTTCTATCTACTTGAAGTCGCTAGAGCGGTTTGCGATAGACTCGTAAAGTTGAAGAGACACCCGGAATAATCGGCAAACTCGCATCAGTAGAAGCCGGATCGGTTGGATATAGCAACGGAATATTCACTACTTCACAGCCATAAGTCGCTTCCATGACTTCTTGACAAGCTTGGCGAATTCCTGGCTCGTTACCTGCATGGTGGAATAAAATGGATTCTCGATTTTGGAGATCGAGTGGTGGTAAATAATCATGAAATACCATCAGACCGCCAGGGGCCAAAAGTGGAAAATAGTCGATGATATCTCGCCGTACTCCTTCATAGGTATGGTCGCCATCGATAAACATAAAAGTTGGCAAATTGCCATCTCGATCGAAAAATTGCTTGAGGTGAGGTACGGCTTGATGGGAAAACATTCGCAGATGCCGAACATCATTTTGAAGATATTGAAGCACTTGGTGCAACTGAGGCAACCCACCGGGATCGATCGAAATTCCCTGCACGGATGGAGTCATGCGCTTGAGCGCTTTACAGATTAGAAGCAGCGAACCTCCTGCCCACGAGCCAATTTCGACAAAGCGAAAAGGTGATGGAAGTCGAGGTAAAAGCTCGCGCAAAGCATAATAGAGTTGAAAGCGCTCGTTAATTGACATTTGGCTCTGGATGCCATAATTCGTTGAATCGTCTTCAGTAAAGTTTTTGACGAGTTCTAAATTGAGGATAGAGTTAACAGGATAGCGATCGGGTTTCTGGAACCAGACACTTGTCGTATCGATCGCATTCAAATTAAACTGAATCTGTCGCGCTGCTGCTAATTCTTGCAATGCCCGGTGGCTGCCTCCGGAATGGCGGTATCGATCGATTTGAATTAAAGCATCGTTGGCGATATGAGAATATAAAATATCCAAGATGGTTTTGGCGATCGAATCGTCTTCGAGATTCAGATGTACCAATGCCAGCACGCCGACAATATATCGCATTTTTGGAACCGTTTCTCGAATGTTTCCCGAGATCGGTTTAACGATATCCGTCACCCCCAATTTCGCCCAGATTTCGCGAACCTTCGCCACCGTTGCATTGTTCTTTTCGTCAAATGCGTACACCCAACGTTTTTGTTTGCTATAACGTTTAATGGCTACCGCAATTAACGCCGTTTCGCCACCCCCTTCTATTCCCAACTCAATAAAATTACCGGGAATATTTTGCTCGCACACCTGTTTGGCTCGAGAAAATAGCGAATACAAACTGGCATCACTCAAGGAAGTATGGGGACGAATAATCGGTAGGAATTCCTGAAATTCCGCATCGTCAATAACCCGTTCCCGAACGGGTTGGAGTTCGTCGAGCAATCCCCGTGCTTGCCGATGCGCTGGCATGACGCTTAACAACGCTTGTAACGTCTCAATTGCTTCTGCGGTGCGTTCCATTCGAGCTAACGCCACGGCTTTCCCGTATTGAAGTCCGGGAACGTTCGGTTGTGCGGCGATCGCCCGATCGAATAAACTTAAAGCAATGTCTGGATGTTGATTGACATTGAGTTCTTCGAGTGCTTGAGAGACTACTAAATCCACCGTAATCTTTGGTTGAATTCTCACCCCTTTAAACTTCCCCTCATAAATTCCTAAGGCTTCATAATACTTAAATGAAATCCCCCAAGTACTGAAATAATATCCATACATGAGAGCTGCTGTTTTCTCTTTTGGCGGCAGCTTGGCATAGAGTAGTTCGAGGAGTTCTTCGTGGGTTTTGGGGTTGTAGGTTCCCCCTAAATTTCGATAAAACGATTGACCTGCCAAGATAGAAGGAATGCCCCAATACACCGCTTCAATTCCCATTGTCGAGCCAAATGTTACTACTTTTGAGGAATTTTTGAGCAGAGTGTAACTACTGACAGGACTATCGGGTGGAATGACCGTTAAGTTAGGAGCTTTTAGAGCGTTAATTTGGTCGATTTGTTTATTTTGAACATTTTTAAGATTCGGGTGAACTCTCAAGTAGAGGTGAAGGCGCTCGTCATCTTTAACAGATTCGATAATTTTTCTTAAGCCTTCATATTGGCTTTCATAAAGTGGATTTTTCCATTGGTCGCCGATGGAACTAAACTCATCCTCAGAGCTGTTAAAAATAACAAGATTAATTTTTTCATCATCCCAAGTCTTGGGTAATAAACCTTGTTCTTGCTCTTTGGTATAAGAGTACCAAGTTCTCGATATTCCTTGAATTCGATCGAGAAAAAATCCCGATGCAATTTTTTCTTGACTGCTGATATCATTGGACAATGACCACACATTTCTAATCAGTTTTTCGGTATAAGCAATATCATGAGGCAGGCTATTTTTCCATAAATTATAGTGATTTAGCGTTCTACCTTTTTCATGCAAAAAGCAATCGACTTCTTGACTTTGACAAGCTCGAAAAGCCGCACGCATGGGAACATAGCGCCCATTATAAACATAGACGCGATCGAAGTTTCCCGCAGACAAGTAATTTTGAATCGATCGATAGGCGGCTAGAGACGGCTTCATCAATTTTTCTACGATAACTCGATCTTTTGCTAAATCGGGTTCCGGATCTCGCATGGCGGAAATTAAGGAAGATAAAACCGCAAATCCAAGGTCGAAGTTATCGATTGTAAAGCGTTTGAGTTCTTCTAGACTTGAAAAGCTAGTTGGCAAAGATTCAATTTCTCGTTTATTTTGTTCGGTTAAATTATAAAGTGGTTTAACCGGAATGGATTGAGAAAGAAGTTTTAAGCCTTCAATCCGTCTGGAAATACAGTTCAAACATTGTAAATAGTAATGAGCAAAATTAGCATCGCAAGCTTTTAAGTTGGCATTACATCCGATCGCAGTGACTTTATCTCCTACATCTAAATGCTTTTGAATGATTTCTAATTCGGTTTCAAAATGAGGTGTATTAATTGCATATGGAGCAAATACAAGAATATTCATATTTTCTGATTTAAGTTTAACTTAATCTATATATTTACCAATTTTTTTTATGACAAAATATAAAAAACTCAGTTTGCTTTCAATAAAAATATTAATTAAATTTGATTTCTTTTTGCAAAAGAAGCTCGATTAATGTAAAGTCAATTTCAGTATCAATATCAATCGATCTTTCGTACGGCATGACAAAAATTTTCGTAGTGGGTAAAAATAGAGAATTTTGATTCATTAAACCCTCTCGAGACCAAACATAAACGGAGCCGTTGAGTTCGTACGATACTGGTGCATCTTGTCGTCGTACAATGGGTGGATTTGTGGACTTCGATAAATGAACAACCCTTTCCTCATTCACTTCTACTAAATTAAAGTAGGGAGAGCAGTGGGAGATACTCCCTGAAAGAACATTGGAAACTTGCTGGCTTTCTAGCAAAAGTACAGCTTCATGTATATCTTGGACTAAGCGTAGAGGAGATGTTACAGCCAAATCTACAATGACTGAGAATCTAGTTCCCAGAATCGATTCTACCGTTTCGACGCAATGTTGAATAGCTGGCAGTTTTCCGGCTTCATCCGTTGCTAATTCATGAGGACGCTCGATGAGGCGAGATGCTCCCCACTGTTGACCAATCTCTAAAATTTCCTGGGAATCACTGCTGAGTGCAATTTCGTCAAATAAGCCCGACTCTTTTGCCTGTTGAATACTATAAGCGAGTAATGGCTTTCCTCGCAAAGGTCGGATATTTTTATTTTTTACCCCTTTCGAACCACCGCGAGCACAAATCGTACATAATCGTTTGGGTTTAGTCATTATAAATATTGTTGCAGTCGCAAGGGTTGCAATCGCCAAGAAAAATTCAAGAGATATTTATGTAAATATCAACCGTATAATTTTCAAGTTCGTTCAAATCCTCACTCAAATACATTGTGAAATTCTTGCTGCGCTTTTTGAAAATCATTAAGCTGACCGATATCTAACCAATATTCCCAAATTGGGAAAGCCAGGGTCTTTTCCTCTTCTTGAATTAACAACTTAAATAGATCGGGCATATCATAATATTCTCGAGATGGAATATTTTTTAGACAAGATGAATTCAATAAATAAATTCCGGCATTGACATTAAACTTATAAACAGGCTTTTCAACAATAGAACTAATTTTTTTATCCTGAGAATTAATGACACCAAATGGAACTTGAAATTCATACTCGCGAACAGCCATAGTCGCTACACTATTTTGCTGTTCATGATAACTTAACATATTAAAAAAGTTAACTTTGGTGAGTAAATCTCCATTCATGACAAAAAATGGCTCTTGAGGTACGGATGGAAGCAAGCTCAAACTCCCCGCCGTACCGAGTTTTTGAGACTCGCGTAGATAATGAATATTGATTCCCCAGCGAGAACCATTTCCAAAATACTCTTCAATCATCTGTGATTTATAATTGACAGAAATAAAAAAATTATAAAATCCAGATTCTAAAAAGCTATTGAGAATATTTTCTAGAATTGGCTTTCCGCCAACTTTTAATAAGGGTTTTGGACAATCGTTAGTTAAAGGTGATAAGCGAGTTCCCAATCCTCCAGCCATTAAAACGACCCAATTATCTTTTCGTGGAGGTTCTAAAAAAGAAGAAATTGAGACTAAGTCGAGCACAATTCCTTGTCGATCGACAACGGGAATTTGATGCAAGCTCTTCTGCTTCATCAGCGCTAAAATATGCTCGTCAGTTGCTTCTGTACTGACCCCTGTTGGCCGCTCGTTCATAATGCTGGAAACCGGATCGTCTAGAGAGCAACCTTTGAGCAAACCTCGACGAATATCACCATCAGTGACAGTCCCTAAAAGTTGCTTCTGTTCGTTGACAACTAGCGCAATTTGCATCGCACTCACATCAATAGTTTGGATCGCTTTACGAATTGATTCCCGTGGAGAAATGAGCGCTTTTCTCCAATCTTTTGTCGTCATCGTTTGACCTCTCTTGCGGGTATGCCCAATACTTTAGTATCTGGAGGAATATCTCGAACGACGACGGCACCCGCACCAACTAAGCTATTCATCCCAATCTGAATTTCTTGAATCACTGTCGCTCCCGTACCAATATGGGAGCCTTGCCCAATTTTCACGCTGCCGGATAGGACAACTCCTGGAGCCAGATGAACGTGCGCTGCAATCTCGCAATCATGATCGACGACCGCGCGAGTATTGACAATTGTATTTTCTCCGATCGAAGCCCCAGCTTGAATAACAGCCCCGGCCATGATTTGAACCCCTTCTGAGAGCTGAGCGTCTGCCGCGACGATCGCGCCCGGGTGAATGACACTTAAGAAATGATATCCCGAACGTTTAAACTTCTCAAAGAGCTGTTGCCGTTTACTCAAACTCGAGACTGAGCCTAATGCGTTAACGAGCTTAATACGATCGGGAGGATATTGCAAAACGATATCGTCACCACCAAGGATGGGAATGCCTAACACAGATGGAGAATCTTCCCGAACGTTCCGCTCTGTAATTCCCAAGACTTGATGTCCCTGTCGATGCAGGGCATCAATTAAAACTTTGCCATGACCTCCTCCACCGAGAACGATAATCTCAAAAGTCATAGCTCGATCGATTCGTCTTCTTGATAGCTTCGCGTGGCACGGCAACCCAGTAAATTCCAATATTCCATGGGGGAGATTCCATTACCAGGACGCTTAATCGCCAGGTTTTGTTCTGTAAAGACTTCTCCTTTTTCGATCGAACGAGCGGCAACCAGGCTTTTACGAACGACAACTTGATTTTTCAATTCAGTCAAGGTGGGCATTTTGGTCGAGATTCCCAGAGCCAGTTCCACTTGGCGGATTGATTCGATGGCCGTGGTGAGTTCGTCCGGTTCCAAAGAAGCTTGATGATCGGGGCCGGGTAGGGTTCGATCTAGGGTAAAGTGCTTCTCAATAGCAGTAGCTCCGCGAGCAGCAGCAGCAATGGTGACCGCAATTCCTGGGGTGTGATCGGAATAGCCAACGGGTAGTCCAAACGCACTTCTCAAGGTCTCCATCGCTTTCAAATTGACTGTCGCAAAAGGTGCGGGATAATCTGTGGTGCAATGAAGTAAGATAACTTGTTTTTGCAACGCTGCTTGTCCGGCTTCAGAACGATAAGCGGCTTGGAATGCTGCCACAGAGGGTGGCTCGCTCGATCGGATGTAGCCAAAAGCTAAGACACCTAATGCACTTTCGACTTCTCCGAGAGTACTCATTCCCGTAGAAAGAACGATCGGTTTACCGGTTTGAGATGCTCGCAACAGTAAGGGAAAATTTGTGAGGTCTCCAGAGGAGATCTTGAGTCGAGGAAGGTTGAGTTCGCGAGCTAAAAAATCGACGCTGTCTAAGTCGAATGGCGTTGATAAAAACTGGATACCTTTTTGTTGGCAGTAATCGATTAAAACGTGATGATCGCACAGACTTAGCTCCAGTTTTTGGAGCATTTCGAGTTGGGACTCAAGTCGATCGGTCGCTTGGGCTTGGTATTCTGCCTTTGGAGCCACTCGACTGACAATTCGCTCGGATTTAAAGGTTTGGAACTTTACAGCATCTGCACCTGCCATCGCCGCTGCATCAATAAGCTGTTTGGCTAATTCTAAAGAGCCATTATGATTAACACCGGCTTCAGCAATGATATATACACGACCTTGACTCATGATTAATCTGAATTCATGTCAAAAAAATGTTTTGGAGATAGAGATTTTAGATCGGGGATATTTTTAAGAGTCGTCACGATTTTTTCAGAACTTCGACCATCTCCATAGGGATTTACCGTTTGAGAGCAGTCTTTATTCATCGCCATCTGAATCGCCTGCTCGATTTTATCGGCTTTAGGAATGCAACTAATGACTGATGACGCTTGTATTCTACCTTTTTGACGATTGCCGATGTTCACGGTTGGTTTTTGAAACGAGGGCACTTCGTAAAGACCACTCGAAGAATTTCCGATCGCCGCATCAACTTGAGCGATCGTACTGAAGTAAAGCAGTTGTCCGAGACTAGTATAAACTGCTGCATTTTCACGACTTTTTGCATAATCGTCGAGCAATTGACTCATCGTTTGACCCAGCGGATCGGAGTTGGAATGTGTAAAAATCAGCCCGAATCTATCTCCAAGTCGATCGAGAGCGGTTAATAGCTCTTGAAGGGAAGTATAATTATTTTCTTGAGACTCTAAGGTTTCGGGATGATAGGTAATGAGTAAGTTTTTTTCTCTGAATTTAAAATTGAGCCTTTGAGAAAGTTCGTCTCGGGTTAAAAGTTTTAATCGAAGAATTCCATCAATACCCGGACTGCCAAAATTATAAATATACTCTGGATTTTCGCCTAATTGTCGAACTCGATGTGCTGCCACGTGGTTTGTGACGAAATGCAAATGCGACATTTTCGTAATACTGTGACGAATCGCTTCATCAAATGCCCCTTCTGTCGTATCTCCCCCAGCTATATGTGCTAAGGGAATGTTAAAAAC
Source organism: Zarconia navalis LEGE 11467 (assembly GCF_015207075.1). GTDB lineage: Bacteria > Cyanobacteriota > Cyanobacteriia > Cyanobacteriales > Geitlerinemataceae > Zarconia > Zarconia navalis. The sequence goes on along the minus strand of NZ_JADEXN010000010.1, from coordinate 9,400 downwards.
TAGGGCGGCTTGAGACACGGCTAAAATTTCATAGCGATCGCCTAAAACTACGATAATATCCGGTTTTAATCTCTCTAAAACATCTGCAAAACAAATAATTCCTAACCCCATCGATTTTGCAATCCCCACAGATGTATCGCTAGAGAGCAACATTTCAACTTTTTTATCAATTTGAAATCCATCCCCTTCGATCGCCTTATACGTTAGACCGAAATTAGGAGAAAGATGGGAGCCGGTCGCAATAATTTGAAGAGATAAATCTGGATCTTTTTGAATGAGTCGTATCACCGAGTAAAGTAAGCCATAGTCAGCACGACTGCCAGTCACGACACAAATTTTACGATTCATCGTCTTCTGCGAGAAAAACGCTACTGGGAATATTAATCGCTCGCTTTTCTAGATCTTCTGCCACACTAAGATCCATCTTCGGACAATTTTCAAACATTGTCAGTTTATGCATTAAAGTCCAGACCGGTCGAGTCATCACACCCTGGCTATTAGTTCGTTCGAGAATTTTATCTCGCTGCTCTACTTCAGTACGATCGATGAGTATCGTGTTGAGCCAGTAATTACTACGGGAAAACTCGGGTTCTAAAAAAAAGCTGACTCCTTGAACTTGGTTGAAAACTTGATGATATTTTTGGGAGATCGCTCGTTTCTTTGCCAAGAATTCTGGCATTTGTTCTAATTGCGCGCATCCTAATGCTGCATTCAGATTGGGGAGGCGATAGTTATATCCAATGCGATCGTGATTGAATGCCCAAGGATGAGAAACCTTTGCCGTTGTTGTAATATGTTTGGCAAGGGAAGCTAAGTCTTTATCATTGGTTACAATTGCGCCACCGCCTCCAGTTGTCATAATTTTATTGCCATTAAAACTGAGAGCGGAAACTCGTCCCCAGTTTCCTGTATGACGACCTTTATAAAAGCTTCCGAGAGACTCGGCAGCATCTTCAATTAGCTCTAATTTAAAGCGATCGCACACTTTGACGAGTTCGTCGAGATCCACCGGATGACCGAATGTATGTACGGGAATAATCGCTTTGATTCGGCGTCCTGTATCTCGATTGAAGCACCCTTCAGGTCGAAGATCGCAAATTCGATCGAGGTAGTTCTCTAACTTCTTGGGATCGAGACCTAATGTTTTTTCTTCAGAGTCCACAAAATGGGGAATGGCATTACAGTAGGCGACAGCATTGGCTGTCGCGATAAATGTCATGGTGGGGATAAGGACTTCGTCATTTGCCTGAATGCCTACTAATTGGAGGCAAATATGCAAGGCTGCCGTTCCATTCACCACAGCAATTGCTCGTTGAGTGCCTGTATACTGAGCAAGTTCGATCTCAAACCGATCGACAAACTTCCCAACAGAAGAAACCCATCTTGTATCCAGGCATTCTTTTACATACTCCCACTCATTTCCTTGGAATATTGGCTCGTGTAACCCAACCCATTCCCGCTCCAGTCCGCTAACAGTTCGTATAGCCTGAAGTAAACCTTCTAAATCGATCGAACTCATTACATCTTGCGAATCATCTAGATATTGTATACGTTGGATTTATACTGCTTTAAGTTTTCAGGGTTTGTGAACCAGTTAGCAGTTTCACTTAATCCACGCTTGAACCCTTCGCGACCTCCATAGGCTGGCTGCCAGTCTATGATTTCTTTTGCTTTTTTATTCTCCGCCCACAGTCGGTTAACTTCACTATCTTTTGGACGAAATCTCTGGACATCAGAAGCGATTTCAATCTCAACATTCATGACATCCGCAATTAACTGAACTGTATCACCGATTGAAATTTCGTAGTTACTGCCAATATTAATCACTTGTCCAATAGCTGCTTGAGATTCAGCCATCTTGATAAATCCTGACACGGTATCTTTGACATAGTTAAAATCTCGAGTCGGGTGTAGCGAACCTAATTTTATTTTGCGCTGACCGTTGGCAATTTGAGTAATAACGGTGGGAATAACAGCTCTTGCCGATTGCCGGGGACCATAAGTATTAAACGGTCTGATAATTGCAACGGGCGTTTTAAAAGAAGAGCAAAAAGACATGGCAATTTGGTCTGCCCCAATTTTACTAGCAGAATAGGGAGACTGACCTTGCAAGGGATGCTCCTCTGTAATTGGAACAAACTGAGCGGTGCCATAGACTTCACTCGTTGATGTATGAACGACTTTCTGGACTCCTAGTTCTCTTGCGGCTTGAACGACATTTAATGTCCCTTTAATATTTGTATCGACATAAGTGTCGGGAGAATGATAAGAGTAAGGAATTGCAATTAAGGCTGCCAAGTGAAGAACGATATCGCAACCTTGCATTGCTTTTTTGACCCCATAGGGATCGCGAATATCTCCAGAAAATATTTCTAGACTGTCTTGTATTTCCTTCGGAGATCGATCGAGCCAGCCCCAAGAATTAAACGAGTTATATAGAACAAACGCTCGAACGCTACAACCTTGCCGAACCAATGTTTCGGTTAAATGAGAACCAATAAAACCATCAGCACCGGTGACTAATATTTTTTGTTGTTCTAAACACATAAGACTTTTGCTTTACCGCGAACCTATCTGACCTTTGCCGTTCAGAACTAGCGAGTTACTAAGACCTCACAGAAATCTGATTTCGTGCAAGTGGAGCTGAACACAACCAGACTCTATTTCCGCTAAGTTAACTGCTAACTGACATGCATTGCGAAAAGATTTGATGTTGCGAACGATCGCTCGAACTTAACCTGTCGAGATTGAGATTCGATCGTTGTTTTAGTACTCGATCGTATCATACCTGGAATACTCTACCCCAAAGTGCGATCGCCTCGCGACTCCTGCCAAAGCCAATCGACCTCAAGATTTCCCTAGGCTATGGTGGGATTAAAAGTCGATCGCAATAAGGAAAACACCTGTGCTGGCAAGAGTTTGGAGTGCGACCCTCGTCGGAATTGATGCCGTCAAAGTGGGAGTGGAAGTTGATGTCTCCGGTGGCTTGCCCGGAATTGTGGTGGTGGGTTTACCCGATGCTGCGGTTCAGGAATCCAAAGAACGAGTCAAAGCAGCGCTGAAAAACTCCGGGTATATGTTCCCCCTCAAGCGGGTCGTCACGAACCTCACGCCAGCGGATTTGAGAAAAGAAGGCCCCAGCTTCGATCTGCCCATCCGGTGACGGGGGTGCTACCCATCGCTGCTGCCGCTCAAAAAATGGGGATGGCGGGGTTAGTGGTTCCGGCTGGGAACGTTCGGGAAGCGGCGGTGGTGGAAGGGTTATCGGTGTATGGATTGCAGAGTATTTGGGAGGTGGCGGATTTTCTCAACGACCCTGACAAGTACGAAGCCGTTGCGATCGATGCCCGCCAAGAGTTGCAGGGCGATCGCACCATGGGGTTGGATTTAAAGGATGTGAAGGGGCAAACTCACGCCAGACGCGCCCTCGAAATTGCCGCTACCGGAGGGCACAACTGCATCTTCGTCGGCCCGCCAGGCAGTGGTAAAACCATGCTAGCGCGGCGCTTACCGGGGATTCTGCCCCCCCTAACTTTCGATGAAGCCCTCGATGTCACCCAAATTCATTCGGTGGCGGGATTGCTGCGGGAGAAGGGGCAACTGGTGAACGATCGCCCGTTTCGCAGTCCCCACCATTCCGCATCGGGGCCGTCTCTGGTGGGTGGCGGCAGCTATCCGAAGCCGGGGGAAATCTCCCTAGCACACCGGGGGGTGTTGTTTCTCGACGAGTTGACGGAGTTTAAGCGAGATGTGTTGGAATTTCTCCGCCAACCTCTCGAAGATGGCTACGTGACCATTTCCCGCACCCGGCAATCGGTAAGCTTTCCAGCGCAATTTACATTAGTGGCCAGTACCAATCCTTGTCCCTGCGGCTATTTTGGCGATCCGATTCAACCCTGTACCTGTTCTGCGCGCCATCGGGAGCAATATTGGGCGAAATTATCCGGGCCGCTGATGGATCGGATCGATTTGCAGGTGGCGGTGAATCGCTTGAAGCCGGAGGAGATTACCCAGCAGCCGACGGGTGAGGAATCGCTGCCGGTGCGGGAACGGGTGCAGGCGGGACGCGATCGCGCTACGACTCGATTTCAGGGAGAAACAATTCGCTGCAACGCCCAAATGCAAAGCCAGCAGTTGCGCCAATGGTGCCAACTCGATGATACCAGCCGCAACCTCCTGGAGGGGGCAATTCGCAAGTTGGGACTCTCGGCGCGGGCCACCGATCGCATTTTGAAAGTGGCGCGGACGATCGCCGATTTAGCAGGGGATGCAGCCTTAAAGCCTGCCCACGTTGCCGAAGCAATTCAGTATCGGACGATCGATCGAATGCAGTGATTGGGGTGTTGGATGTGGGGCATGGGTGGAATGCCAAAAATCATGCGATTTACAATCTAAAATGCTCCAGACTCTTCCCCATCGCCATCCCGGATTGAAGTGCCGAGAACTTGTATAAAGTTTATAAGCCATGGATTTCGTCGAATTGTACCCCCTCTCGAAGCACCATTGGAATCAGACGCTGCAATCCCTTCAGGGTGACATTTTTCGGTAAAGTGAGCGGAAGACGTTAATGTTCTAAAGCCGTTGCCGATGGCGCGCACCTTGAGGTGAAAAATCCCTAACTTCCTGATAACCTATCGATCGATTCACAAATAATGACAAACTGGCCCTTGAAAACAGTCCCAGCCAAAATTTTTTTGGCTGTTTCTAGCCTCGTCGCTGGAGGTTCCGTTTCCGAAATAGAACCGATTCTGGCGGCGGCTCATCCAGTCTCCGGACAACAGATCGATCGAGAACCGATCGTCCAAGTCGTCCCGACAGAAGATGATGTGAGCGATCCGGCCTCGCAAGTGGCCCCACCGGGTTTGCAAGTCGAACCGGGTGACGCGCCGATTCCCCCCTTCGAGCAACTGAAAATGCATCGGGAGTTGCGATCGCTCTTGGGACGGGTGCAGAGTGCCTTGCTCGCAGCCAATGCCAACAGTCACGTCGTCGGCAGCCATACCAAGGGGAGTGATGGGGAAGCGGTTTCCACAGGCGCTCCGACGGCACAAACCGATCGGGCGATCGCAAACGCTCGTCAAGTTTTGCACGAGTTTAACGATTTAGTCAGCGAGGGTAAATACGCCCAGGCGCGATCGAGCTGGTTGACGGCGCGATCGAGCCTGTGGGAGAGCTATCCCAACGATCGCCCCCGCGCCGTACCGGAAGTGCGGGCGATTTGGCTCGATCGGGGGACGATCGTCGATGCGGGTTCCCCAGAAGGGTTGGCACGGGTGTTCGATCGCCTCCAACAAGCTGGAATCAATACAGTTTTTTTTGAAACCATCAACGCTGGGTATCCCATCTATCCCAGTCGGGTGATGCCCGAGCAAAATCCCCTCATCAATAACTGGGATCCCCTAGAAAGTGCGGTGGAGTTGGCCCGCGAGCGAGATATGGAACTCCACGCCTGGATGTGGACGTTTGCGGTGGGCAATCAACGCCACAACCAAATTGTTGGGGAAAAAGACGATTACCCTGGTCCGGTGCTATCGCAAAATCCCGATTGGGCGAACTACGATAATTCCGGACGGATGCGGCATTTGGGTTCGGGCAAAACCTTCCTCGATCCGGCGAATCCAGAAGCCCGGTGGTATTTGCTGCGAGCAATCGATGAAATCGTCACCAACTACGATGTGGATGGCCTGCAACTCGACTACATTCGCTATCCTTTTCAAGATCCCAGCGCCAAGCGGACTTACGGCTACGGCATTGCCGCACGCGAAGCATTTGAAGAACTTGCAGGTATCGATCCGAGCGATATTTCTCCCGACGATCGGGATTTGTGGGAACAGTGGACGGAGTTTCGCACCGGACAAGTGGATTCTTTTGTTGCCGAGGTATCTCAATGGCTGCGCGATCGCGACCCCAATCTGATTCTGTCGGTGGCCGTTTTTTACCAATCCACCCACGATCGCATTCACAAAATTCAGCAGCATTGGGAAAACTGGGTGGAAGACGGTACGGTGGATCTGGTGGTTCCGATGACCTACGCCCGCGATACAAACCGCCTGGAAAGTATTACAGAACCGTTGCTCGAGCGCGGAGGTTCGGCTTTGGTGGTTCCGTCCGTCAAGTTGCACGATTTACTGGCTATCGTTGCCATCGACCAAATTCAAGCCCTGCGAGATTTACCAGTTGGGGGCTATGCTTTGTTTGCCGCCACCGTTCTCACCGATCCCCTCTACGAAATTTTCACCCGCACCCAAGCCCCGACATCCACCGGACCGATCCCTTTCCGCCAGCCATTTGAAACGGCAGCCACCCGATTTACCGCCCTCCAGCAGGAATGGGATGTATTGTTGGCCGACGATCGACTTTGGATTCGGGAACCGGAATTGAGCCAGTGGCAAGCAAGTACGGCAGAGTTAGCACAGGTTCTCGATCGACTTGCCGCCGAACCCAATGGGTCGAATTTGGCAGTGGCGAGCGAGCGCCTGGCCGAGTACCAAACTGGGTTTGAGGACTGGATGCGATTGGAAGCCTCGGAACATTCCTACCAGGTTCAAACTTGGGAACATCGACTCGAAACCCTTGCAACTCTTCTGCGTTACGGCGATCGGGTGATTCTCAATCGCATCCTGGCCGCGCGGTAAGAGGTTTTTAGATTCGGGTGGATGCGAGCAGGCGTTGCCGGGGGAGCTGGCATTGCTGGGGGAAACCCCCCGACTCCGGGTTTTCTGCCAAATATTGGGGCATCGACAAACCAACTGCCACAGACCGTTGTCACCACTCACGGTTGCCTTCCCCCTACAATGTCCTAATCTAACGAGATCGTGCCCGATGAATAAATACTGACCCGATCGTTTTCATGACATCAATCTTTTAGTCTAAGCTCCAGTTTTGTGCTATCCACTCCCGAATCAATCCATTCACCCGATCGGGAATTTCATCGTGGGGACAGTGTCCGGCATCGAGGTAACATTCCGTCAGTTGGGGATAGAACTGGCGAAACTTTTTCCCCCGTTCTCGTGCGTTTATCCAAGGATCTCCCTCTCCCCACAGCATCAGCAGCGGACACGCGAGTTGTTGCAGCAAAATATCGACCTTTTCCCCTTGGGGAGTACTGAAAATGGATGCGAACACTCCAAATGCACCGCGATCGCCCGAGGGACGGTAAATTTCGTCTACCAATCGATCGGTTACGGCGCTGCGATCGACATATACTTTTTCTAAGGTTTTACGAATCACCGACTTGCGGCGCGTATTTTGGAAAACCAGCCAAATTGCCCACTTTTGTCGAGCCAGCGATTGCAGCATCCCAGATAAACGTTTCCGTGAGGGTTTAGCATCGGGTTTCGGTTTGCTGTCGCTAAAGGGCCCGGCACTGTTGAGCAACACTAACCCCACCGCTGAGTTCGAGCGCTGTGCCGCCACGCACAAAGCCGCATATCCGCCCAAAGAGTTCCCCGCCAACACGGCCGGTTGACCGATAACTTCGGTAATGAAATCGTGAAGTTGGTCGCGCCAGAGTTCGCCGCTGTAAGTAATGCCCGGTTTTTCCGATCTCCCGAATCCCAATAAATCGATGGCAAAAACCTGAAATTCGCCACTCAAACCCGCCACATTTTTGCGCCAGTGGTCGGTCGACGCACCAAACCCATGGACTAAGAGTAGGGGCGGACGTTGGGGATGGGGAGTGCCCGCACTGATGTAATGAACGTTATAGCCGCGCCACTGCCAGTATTTTCCCTCGATCTCGTCTACTGTGGGATTGGGTTGGGTTTTCATCGTTGGTCTGAAGTACAAATTCTATTTTTGAAGAAATATTAAGCAAATCTTATTAAGATTGTATCGCGATCGCCCTTTCGGTAATCCGCCATCCGTCCCTAGAACCGAAGAAAAGCCAAATATAGAGAGATACGATCGCCCCGAGTCTATACAATTTTTCTAGACCCTCATCCCCCACTTCCCAATGCCCAAATACGCCTACTTCCCTGGATGCGTTGCCCAAGGTGCTTGTCGCGAACTGTACCAATCGACCGAAGCCTTAGCAGCAGCACTGGGAATCGAACTCGTGGAACTCAAAAAAGCCGCCTGCTGCGGTTCGGGCACGTTCAAAGAAGAGTCCCAGCTTCTCGAAGATACCGTCAACGCCCGCAACATCGCCCTCGCCGAAGAACTCAACCTCCCCCTACTCACCCATTGCAGCACCTGTCAGGGGGTCATCGGTCATGTAGACGAACGGCTCAAAGACCAAAAAAACAACGATCCGAGCTATCTCGATCGAGTCAACGGCTTGCTGGCCAAAGAACATTGCTCCCCCTATCGCGGCACCACCGAAGTCAAACACCTTCTCTGGGCATTGGTTGCCGATTACGGCCTAGAAGCCATTAGCAAGCGCGTCCGCCGCCAGCTATCCGGTCTCAAGTGCGCGGCATTTTACGGCTGCTACCTGCTACGCGCTCAAACTCACCTCCCCTACGACGACCCCCACAACCCTCAGTCGATGGAAAACCTGTTTGAGACCCTCGGTGCGACCCCCGTTCGCTATCGCGGGCGAACTCAGTGTTGCGGTTGGCCTTTGTCGAGCTATGCTACAGACCAATCCTTTAAAATGGCGGGAACCCACATCCAAGAAGCTCTCGATGCTGGGGCGGATTGTATGGTCACCCCTTGTCCCCTGTGCCATCTCAACCTCGACTCCCGCCAGCCGGAAGTGGAAAAAGTTATCCAACAACCTCTAGGGCTTCCGGTGCTGCATTTGCCTCAACTGGTGGGGTTGGCATTGGGCATCGAACCTCAGAAATTGGGACTGGAACGGCACATCGTTTCCACGCAACCCGTCTTGACAAAACTTGGTTTTTAGGGCAATTTCGGACTTTACCTTTGTTAAAGTTTTGCTTCATTTTGTGATGCGACAATCAGCAACACGATAAACTGATCCATGATTCTGAAGACGATCGAACCCTTTTGCATACCGCTAAAAGGTCGATTTTCAGTTTCTTGGTGATAAATCCTGTTGAAAACTCGTTTGGGGTTTTTATTCAATGTCTCATTCCGTTAAAATTTACGACACTTGTATTGGGTGTACCCAGTGCGTCAGGGCTTGCCCCCTCGATGTGCTAGAGATGGTTCCCTGGGATGGTTGCAAGGCGGGGCAAATTGCCTCTTCCCCTCGCACCGAAGACTGTGTTGGCTGCAAGCGGTGCGAAACTGCTTGTCCGACCGACTTCCTCAGCATCCGAGTTTATCTTGGAGCAGAAACCACTCGCAGTATGGGCTTGGCATACTGACGGTTATTGAGGGTTTTTAGGAGGGGAAGTCAGTGGCTTCCCCTCCTTGTTGTATATAGCTGTATTCAGTGAGGTTAGGACAGTCCGATCTAACATAAATGTATCTTTTATAGCAGTCGCCATAT
>NZ_JADEXN010000276.1 GCF_015207075.1 Zarconia navalis LEGE 11467 | reverse complement strand
ATTTACCATCGAACCCGGCGGAAACAATCGCCAGTACCCCGGTAACTACTCCATCTATTTAGAATACAAACAAGCCGAAGAAGCCGCTGCTAAGGAAGCAGAAGCGGCCAAGCCAACTCCGGCTAAAGAACGCGGACGAACGCAGAACACCAACAAACCGCGCCGCTTGTCTTTTAAAGAAAGACAAGAGTTTGAGGGGCTAGAACGCAAAATTCCCGAACTCGAAACCGAAAAAGCCGAAATTGAAGCCACGCTTTACGCAAACCCACCCGATGGGTACACCCAGGTGCGCGAACTCTCCGAACGCTTGGCTCAACTCGCTCGCGAGATTGACGAAGCGACAGAACGCTGGCTGGCACTGGCTGAAGTGGATGCCAACTCCTAGTTGCACCCCAAGTCTGACTCCCAGTATCGGCAATGGGTTGCCCCGACAAGTGGTGCGATCGTATGTCTGGGAAAAATTACCCTTGAGAACAGCTCTAGTGGGAGGAATCGGAATCGGCGATCGTCAAGGTTTTTATGACAATCTGAAATATTACGAAGCGACTTCAAAAGTCAGGCTAAACTAGTGAATAAATCCGTTAGTTTTACTATTTTTGTAATGGAAGAAAATTATTCTGAAATCGATCGCGATAGATCTATGCTCGTGAGGGGTTTAACCCCCCATATAAGATCCTCAATTCTTGAATAAAATTCGATCTTTAAGTTGAGATTGTTGTATGAAAGACAACTTGAAATAGAAAAGTAATTACAATCGAGAATAGAGAGCAAATCGATGCTCTGCCGCTCAATTTTAATGACGATCGAACATTCAATATCGTCCCCATCAGTAACATCTACTAGTTAATATGGAATTAGGTAGTCAGCCCGGTCAAGCTGCTGAAGAATATCCCCATCCAGGTGCGCGATTGATTGGTACAGTCATTGCCCTGGTGACCTTGACCTTACCCTTTTGGACAATTGCTCGCTACTCGTTCGAGGAGACTTCTCGGGTGCAGCACACAACGACTCCAACATATCCCTTGCAGCAGGTCAGGAAGTGAATGGCTACCGAAATTCCTTAAATTAGAGCAAATTTTCCATCGTCAGAGATCATAAATGAAGAAGACCGTGGTGCGTTGACTTCTAAAGCGTTTTCTCGACCTCTTATTCGATGGGGTCTTACTCAAATGAGTTCGATTCCCTCACCTCGTCGAATAAGTACGATCGGGAATTGTACGTAGCCGTTCAGGCCGTCAATTACTGACATTTCCACCTGCGGCGAGGTCGCCTCTCGTTATAAAATAAGCTGCTGGCTTTCGCTCGCCATAAAGCCATACGAAAGCAAACTCGAAGCACTCCCAAACGTCCAGACGTTAGGAGTGACTTTTTAGTTGGGCGAATCTTGTTGACTTAAAGCTTTGTTGAGGAATAATTCCATTATGACAGATTCCATTCGTTTCCTAATGTGTGCTCCCGAGCATTACGACGTGGATTACGTCATCAATCCCTGGATGGAAGGTAACATCCACAAATCTTCCCAAGCTCGAGCCGTAGAACAGTGGACCGGACTTTATCGTTGCCTCAAAGATCGGGCGATCGTCGATTTAGTAGAACCTCAAAAAGGTTGGCCCGATATGGTCTTTACCGCCAATGCCGGCTTAGTTTTGGGAAAAACGGCGATTCTCAGTCGCTTCTTCCATCCCGAACGACAGGGAGAAGAACCCCATTTCAAAGCATGGTTTGAAGAACAAGGCTTCACCGTCTGCGAACTGCCCAAAGACTTGCCCTTTGAAGGGGCGGGAGATGCCCTGCTCGATCGATCCGGGCGCTGGCTGTGGGCGGGATACGGCTTCCGATCGGAACTCGACTCCCACCCGTATCTGGCCAAGTGGCTCAATATCGAAGTCCTCTCATTGCACCTGGTAGACGAGCGGTTCTACCACCTCGATACTTGCTTCTGTCCCCTTGCCGGGGGCTATTTGCTCTACTATCCTCCTGCCTTCGATTTCTACTCCAACCGCACCATCGAGATGCGGGTTCCGCCAGAAAAGCGCATTGCCCTGAGCGAACCCGATGCGGTCAACTTCGCCTGTAACGCGGTCAATATCGATCGAGTCGTGGTGATGAACAAAGCCAGCGACGCCCTCAAGGGGCAGTTAGAGGAAAAAGGATTTGAAGTCATCGAAACCCCCCTAACGGAATTCCTCAAAGCTGGGGGGGCGGCAAAATGCCTGACTCTGCGCGTCACCGAACCCGTTGATGCTGATGTCAGTGCGGCGGCTTTGGTTCAAAGTTGCACTATCAAGATGGAAGGCCATTTGCTCGATTCGGGTTCGGTCAACCGCGTCTTAGATTTAGTCATTGATGGTGGGGGTAGCTTCCAAGTCCTCAACTTCAATCTCGGGGAACAGCGACAGAGTACCTCTTCGACCGAAATTCGTATTTCTGCCCCTTCTCAACAGGTATTAGAGGAGATCGTGGCGCAATCGATCGAGCTGGGGGCGATGGCTTTGTCCCAAGACGAACAAGATGCCCACCTCGAACTGGTGACCCAGGCAGGAGTTTCTCCCGATGATTTCTACGTCACCACCATCTATCCGACGGAAGTGCGCGTCAATGGTGAGTGGGTGCGAGTGCAAAAACAACGAATGGATGGAGCTATTGCCCTGACGGAAACCTCCAATGGAACCGTTGCTCAATGCAAGCTCTTACGAGACTTGGAAATTGGCGAGCGAGTGGTCACCGGAATTGGGGGGATTCGCACCTTGCGCAAAGAAAGAGCGCTCAAGAACCAGGAGTTTGGCTTCATGTCCGCTGGGGTATCCAGCGAACGCCGGGTAGAATTAGTCGTCGAACAAGTGGCCTGGGAACTGCGCCAAATTCGCGATCGGGGCGGCAAAGTGGCGGTCACCGCCGGGCCGGTGGTCATCCACACGGGGGGAGCCGAACATCTCTCGAGCCTGATTCGCCAAGGCTACGTCCAGGCACTACTCGGGGGGAACGCGATCGCCGTTCACGATATGGAACAGGCACTATTGGGCACTTCCCTAGGGGTGGATATGAAACGAGGGGTGGCCGTGCGCGGCGGCCACCGACACCACCTCAATACCATCAATACCATTCGTCGCCACGGCAGTATTGCCAAAGCCGTTGAGGAAGGGGTGGTGACGCACGGGGTGATGTACGAATGCGTGAAGAATAACGTGCCCTTTGCCCTGGCCGGTTCCATCCGCGACGACGGCCCCCTGCCGGATACTCAGATGGATTTACTCAAAGCGCAAGCGGAATATACCGAGTTGCTCGAAGGGGTGGAGATGATTCTCATGCTTTCGACAATGCTGCATTCGATCGGAGTGGGGAATATGACCCCGGCTGGGGTGAAGATGGTGTGCGTTGATATTAACCCGGCGGTGGTGACCAAACTCAGCGATCGCGGCTCGGTAGAGTCTACGGGAGTGGTGACGGATGTGGGGTTATTCCTCAGCCTGCTGGTTCAACAGCTCGATCGACTCACCAGTCCCGAACCGACGAAGACGCTCGTCTGAGGTCGTTGGGATCTTGTCTGAAGTGGGTGTCGTTCGAGCGCGATCGATATTGCGCTCGACACCCGCTTTTGAGATAAAATATTGCCCTGTCACGATCTAGTCTTTCAAAGAATCGCGCAAGTGCGACTCTCCATCGGTATACAACATGATGGATGGGTAGAAATACAATCCGCTCGCGCGCGCAACCCGATCGCTAGATTCGGGTCAAACAAAAGCTCTTCATCATTGAGCTAGATTATCGAGAGTATTTTTTGGGTGTCGGTCGATCTAGAGATAAGCTCGTTTCTGTACGGGCGACAATTTATCCACTATTACATTTCCAAAAAACGATGTTTCAATCAGTCGGTACGGCGGCGAGGTTTTTTTTCGGCGCTATGTTATTTTATACTTTCTTCGGATTTTTCTTAACTCAAGCCAACTCGAAAGAATCGTCTTCCACTCATTGGGGATATGGTGGAGAAGGAAACCCCACGCGCTGGGGTGAATTAAACCCCGATTATGGCTTGTGCGAAACCGGCACCCGTCAGTCTCCCATCAATATTGAAAGCGTCTCTATTTCTCGTTTTACACCCATTGAATTTAACTACCAAAGCATCCCTTTAACTGTTTTCAATAATGGGCATACCATTCAAGTCAATTATGCCGAAGGCAGTCAAATCGAACTTGACGAATCAGTATATAAATTACTTCAATTTCACTTTCATACTCCCAGCGAACATTATATTGATGGCAAAGCAGCAGCCATGGAAGTCCATTTCGTTCACCAAGACGATCGGGGTAAACTCGCTGTTGTCGGCATTGCGATCGAAGAAGGGGAAAGTAATCCCGTTCTGGAAAAAATTTGGGATAATTTACCTTTAGAAGGTGAAGAAAAGACCGTAGAAACCGTGACGGTAAATGCAGAAGATTTACTGCCGGACAACCGGACTTACTATAGCTACAGCGGTTCTTTAACCACTCCTCCTTGTAGCGAAGAGGTGAGTTGGAACGTGATGCAAACGCCCATTCAAGCCTCTGCCGAACAAATCGATCGGTTCGCATCTATTTATCAGGTGAATGCTCGACCCATTCAGCCCCTCAACGATCGAACCATCGAGTTGAAATAATTGAAATAACCCTCAGCATTCCTGCCGAATCGCGCTTCAAATTTTACTCAAACCTTACGTCCCCATACGCCGAGAAAATCCGAATACACTTACGATTGCCATCAAACCCAACAAGCCCGTTGCCGGTTCGGGAATGGAAGCAGAACCACCACCGGGAAACGTACCATTAAAGGAACCATCGGCGGATGCGACGTTGGAAGGAACGGGATTAAAAAAGAAGTTGACCTCGCCGTTGACTTTAACCAGTTCGCTCACCTGTAAATCGAGGTCGCCAAATTCATTCGTCAAGGCTTCCGAGAGACCGGGAACTAAACCGGCAAATAAGAATAAATCGGTACTTCCCGCGAGTCCGTAGCTGAGATTCTCTCCATCTTTGGTGACGTAGGCGATATTCGGATCGACGGTTCGCTGGAATCCTCCCCCTAGACGAAAAGCCGTGTAAATCGCTTCTCGGCTGGCGAGCAATCCAAATCCATTGTTGCTTAGAGCGTCGAATAACTGAGTTTCGGTAATGCCATTTTTCGTCAAGTTGGCGTCAAAAGCCATATCGAACCAGGTATTAGCGAGATTATCCGCACCAAAGGCGACATTGAGGGTATCCCCAAATAAATCTTTCGCCGTTAAACTGCTAAAGGTTGTTGTGGTTCCATCATCGAAATCGACGTTTAAATTCGTCACCCCTTCGTAAGCCAAGAAGTTATTGAAGGAAGTTGTCGGAAATCCAATTTCGCTGCTACTAAAGAGTTCGATATTGCCACCGGGTTCTGGAGCGGTACTGCTACCATCGGTTAAAGCCGAAACCAGTAATGTTGCGTCTGCCCCCTCAGACACCAAACATCCCAAGGTTCCGTCTGGTATCGGGCAGGCAAACGTACCGTCAGGAACGAACACTTGGAAGTCTGTGGCCGGATTGACGCCGAATTGGGGCGCACCGGTTCCGGTAATGCTAGCTCCGGTGATGGTGGCGGCAAATGTTGGGGAACTCGCAGCAAAAGCGGTTGCGATCGCCCAGGTGTAGATGAAGGCTTGCTTGACTCTGATTTTCATCGGGATCTGTCTCCAGAAATTGCGAGGGGTCAGAATTGGTTATCTGTCACGATTTTTCAAAGGTCTGTTCGAGAGCGCGTGCGATAGAAAAAGCGATTTGGGAGTTTTTTCGTTCTTTGACTCCATCGCCTACATTGCGCCAGTTTGCATATCGATGAAGCTAGATGAAACCGGTGGATTTTTCTCGATCGCTCAAAGCCACCGTCCGTATTATTACGCAGCTATTTTAGCTATTTTCATCATACAGACGATAGAAGTCTCCGTATTGTTCCCGAGGAACGATCGAAATCTTCACAAATTGTAGATCGGCCTGTAGATCGACTACGAGTACCGCTAAACTTCGGCCCACCGGCGCAGGAGATTGGAATGAGTTTTGGAGATCAGATCGAATTCGATCGTTTTACCGGATTGTTGAAAGATCGATCGTCGTGCCGTATCCAAATCGAACAAAATTTCTCGCTGCATGGGATCGCGCACCAAACTTTGCACCCACGCCACCACAACCCATCGTACGCCTTGGGTGACGGAGGCAACTCGATGCAGCGCGCCGGAAGGGTAGACGATCGCCGAGCGGGCTGGTAACTTATAGGTTCGCTCGCCATCGGTATTTTCGATAACCAGTTCTCCCCCCTCGTAGTCCGTCGGATCGCTCAGAAATAGCGTCAGAGACACATCCGATCGCAAAAAACTGCGACTCCCCATCAGGGCATTATCGACGTGAGATCCGTAGGACATTCCCGCTTCGTAGCGACTGAACAGCATTGAGTGAATGGTTTTTGGCTGAGTTGCCACCTTGAATAGAGGATGTCGCCACAGCGCGGCAGTGACCTTTTGGGTGAGTTCTTCGGTATAGTCGGCTTTTTTGGTGAGTTGGGTATTATGTTTGACCAGTTTGGCGTGCCATCCTGCCGTCAGCTTGCCGTCTATAAAATCCTTGGGATCGAGGCGATCTGTGATGTGCTGGAGTTCTTCTGGGGTGAGAACGTCGTCAATGGAAAAAATCATACTCGTCAATGGCGCTGGTGAGTGTTGGCCAAATTCTCGATGACGGATGCCACACTAATGCAAGGATTTTATAGATTATAACGGCAAACGATCGCAGAATTTAGAGCGATTCCGAGCACCATATGTTTAGCTGAATGTCAATACAGAAAAGAGTTTTAACTTGCCATCGATCGTCGGCTAGGTGCGGGAGTTTGCTCGATCGAATTTTGGGAGTAGACCAATTTCCCAAAAGATAGTTATTATCAATTAACATCAATTCAGTTTTGAGAAATCCTCAAGGAAAAGTTCCGATGAAAACCAAAGCAGCAGCATTGCTTCTCCTCCTCGGCTTAGTCGCACCCCTCGGCGCTTGTGGTGCTGACGAAGGCGGCGAACAAGTGGAGGAT
>NZ_JADEXN010000275.1 GCF_015207075.1 Zarconia navalis LEGE 11467 | reverse complement strand
TTCCGGTGTTGTCGACGACATCGAACCCAAAGTGGGGGATTACCTGCGGGAGGGAGACGAACTCACCAGCATCATTCAAAATTCAGTTTTGAAGCTGAATTTATCGGTTCCCTTGGAAAGGGCTTCTCAACTGAGTTTGGGATTATCTGTCGAAATTTTCGATACCTTCGATACCAAGGAGAAAGAGGTGTTGGGGGTGGGACAAGTGAGTTTTATTTCCCCCAGCATCGATGCCGATTCTCAGCTAAAGCCGATCGAAGTTTTAGTGGAAAATGATAATCCTCAGTTAAAAGACGGTCGAGTCGTTATTGCCAAAATTGTGTTTCGCGAACGCCAGCTCGCCATCGTCGTTCCCTCCAATGCGATCGTATTTCAAGGAGAGCAGCGATTTGTCTACGTGGCGCAAGGTACAGACGAACTGGTGGCGAAAAAAATCGCGGTGGAATTGGGAGAAAATCAAGGCGATCGCACGGAAATTCTTCGGGGACTGCAACCGGGCGATCGGTCGATTGACTATCTCGTCTGGGGGAAATCGATAACGTGGCGATCGATCGTTCACTTCCCGTTGAGTCTCAGTTTTTTACCGAGCGCACGTACGAACTAAAGTCCGAAATATTGACACTCCCCGTGCTAAGGCAACGGGGATTCTTCTTTCTGCGAGGTGACTTGCCCGCCCGAGCTGAAGCCCAGGTAAGTAGCGGTCATCTCTCCAGAAGCGTTTCCCCTGTCATGCAGGGAGGTTCCCGTGTGCCCCACGGCTACCAGTCCAGCCCTCAGAATATTGAGCGCTGCATTCTCGTCCCTATCTAGTTGAGTGCCGCACGCACAAGCATGAGTTCTAGTAGATAGAGACTTTTTCACAATTTGACCGCAGCTAAAACACTCCTGTGAGGTATAGGCAGGGTTAACCGCAACCGTCACCCGACCGAACACTTGACCGTAGCGCTCTAGCCACTGCCTGAATTGATACCAACCCGCATCAGTGATGGATTTAGCAAGGTTGTGATTCCTCACCATATTCTTAATTCTTAAATCTTCGTAGGCCACCAAATCGTTAGACTGGACTACGCACCGCGCCAACTTTACGACGTGGTCTTTACGCTGCCTAGAAGTTTTTAGATCGAGTCGGGCGAGCGTGTTAATCGCTTTTTTGCGATTGTTACTACCCTTTTTTGTTCTTGCCAATCTACGTTGCAAGGTACGGCGCTTAGCCTGTGACTTGCGGTAGAAGCGAGGGTTGTTTTCTTTGCGGCCGTTACTATCGGTATAGAACGACTCCAAACCCACGTCCAGCCCAACCGTTCGACCGGTTGCTTCTAATGGTTCGCGGCGGTTTACCTGTATGCAGAACTGGCAATAGTAACCATCAGCTCTGCGTATCAGTCGCACTCGTTTGATTAGCTCTACTGGGTAGTAACCTAAGTCGTGAGTGCCGACCAGCTTTAATTGACCGATCCCTTTTTTGTCAGTAAAGACGATTCGCTTTGTCCCCGTCAGCTTCCACCCAGAAGTTTTGTACTCGACTGAGCGAGCAAACTTCTTGAACTTCGGATAGCCGACGGGTTTAATCCTTTTTTTACAGTTGTCGTAGAATCGACTGATTGCAGACCAAGCACGTTCGGCGCTTGCCTGTCTGGCCATGCTGTTCAGTTCGCCCGCAAAGCTAAACTCTTTGGCAAGCACCGCACAGAGCTTGTTTAAATCAAACTTGTTGACAAGC
The DNA here is from genome assembly GCF_015207075.1 of Zarconia navalis LEGE 11467. Classification (GTDB taxonomy): domain Bacteria; phylum Cyanobacteriota; class Cyanobacteriia; order Cyanobacteriales; family Geitlerinemataceae; genus Zarconia; species Zarconia navalis. The sequence goes on along the minus strand of NZ_JADEXN010000275.1, from coordinate 5,359 downwards.
GCGTTGTCCATCCAATACCGCAAAGCTTTGTTCTGTACAAACTGTGCGGTACGAATAGCCTCATCTATGGCAGCAAATTGAAAGGGTTTTGCTTTAACCTTGAATTCCTGAATTAGCGTATTTTTATTGTATCTTATGCTAGTGACGTTGGTATAAGATACGGACTAAAAGTCTGGGGTTTTAGACCCACCCCAAGGCGATAAACAATTTGTTTTGGAACGACTGACACAACAACCCTAAAACCAAAATTTCCAGAATTTCCAGACAATCCAACAAAAGAGCCATGCTTATTCAACAAATAAGGCTTTAGACAGCAAAGGAGATTCCGAATTGGGTATTTCCCCATTAAAACCCTCAGGCGATATTGTTGCTCGAACCTGTTCGGGTTCGATGGAAATTTGCGCCAATTGAGTATTGTAAGATTGGGTCGAAAAAGCGAATCCCGATACCACGGCAAGGAAAAGAGCTGCCACCGCGCCGCTTCCCCATCTCCATTTTCGCTGGGTTTGGAGATCGATAGTCGCAAAGACTCGATCGACCATCGGTTCGAGGGGGCGATCGTTTTTGGGGACGGGTATATCGCGCAAACCGCGACGCAAAGTTAGCATCCGATTGTAAAGTTGCCGCATCTTCGGATCGCTTGCCAGTAAGGCTTCCACTTGGCGGCATTCTTGTGGGCTAGCTTCACCGTCGAGATAAGTACTCACAAGAACGAAGCGTTCTTCGGTTTCGGCATCCTCGAGATCTTCGAGCAACAATAAGTCGTCTTCAGGCGCAGACTCGTTACGATCGAGCTTGTTTGCAGAGGATGAGTTGGAGTTGAAAAAATTATGAAATTGAGAGGTCATTTTTCAGATATCACCAAGAGCGTGAGACTAGGAAAGCACCAGAAAAGTAAGGGTTTGACCCAATTGCGTTGCAACGATCGCGATCGTATCCTTTGGCTTTGAAGAACCCGAAGGTTCTGTTATCTTGGGGCGCAGTTGGTCGGGGTTGCCTTCAACTGTTTGACTTTATACGGTCGAGTTGCTGCAATTTGGGATGAGTAGATTTATAGACCGATTTTATCGGTAAAAAGTTCTCCTAGAACCCACAACTCATAAAAAATATGAGACGTTATTCTTCTAAATAGCCTTGCAACTGAACCTGAAGCCGATAACGAGCGCGGGCAATTCTCGATTTCACCGTTCCCAAAGAAACTTTGGTAATTTCGGCAATTTCTTCGTAAGCCATACCCTCGATTTCCCGAAGCACGATCGTCGTGCGGAAGACTTCCGGGAGTTCGGCGATCGCAACTCGGAGGCGATCGTAAAATTCGCGAGTGGCAAGTTCTTCTTGGGGACCTGGCTTGTCGGCGGCAATCTCCCACTCTCGTTCCCCATCTTGGAGGGTATATGAAGCGTCTAGAGACAGAGGAGGGCGCACTCGCTTGCGCTTGCGCAGTTCGTCATAAAACAGGTTGGTGGCAATTCGACTGAGCCAGCCTTTAAATTTTACGGGTTCGTGAAGCTTTCTGATATTGCGGTAAACTCGAATCCAAACTTCTTGAGCCAGATCGGTTCGATCTTGCCAATCGGGAGCGAGATGGTACAACACCTTCTCGACATAAGACTGATACCGACGTAACAGCTCTGTAAAAGCCGATCGTTCTGGAACCAGTCCATCTTGACACCGTAAAACCAAGTCATCGTTAGAAAGTTTTTCTGGAGGCAGAGCAGTTTGAGAGACTTGGGTCTCAACTGTTGACCAGGAGAAAGGGATCGATTGAGTCATGAGCAAAATCTTGACGATCGAGGACAAGCCTTGTGTATTTTGGACGCTGTTCCGATTCTAATAGTTCCCACTCATTCATCTTCCGAGCCAGAGACATTTCAAGCCACTGTCACACGCTCTTGTTGCGATCGGAAAAAGGTGAGGAAATCGGAAAGATCGAACCCTCCGTCGATACGATCCAACGCTCTCAATCTGTCCAAAAATCGCTGGGATCGTATCCCAAGTCCCCAAGCATTCGACGAAAAAGCGGTAAACTCAAACCAATCACATTGGTGTGGCAACCTTCAATTTTTTCCACGAACAATCCCCCTTTTCCATCGATGGCAAAACAGCCCGCACATCGGAGGGGCTCCCCCGTTGCCACATAGCGTTCGATTTGGGAATCGCTGACCTGAGCAAAATACACCCGAGTCACCTGAGCGTTCACTAAGGTTATATTTTGAACGGTATCGATGAGGGCGTGACCGGTATAGAGATCGCCGAACTGACCGCTCATCGTTCTCCACCGGGCAATTGCCTCAGACTCGCTGGCGGGTTTGCCTAAAATTTCATTCCCCACTTGTAATACCGAATCGCAGGCGAGAATCAACATCGATTCGTCGGATTTGCGAACCTCCGCCGCTGTGGGGGAAAAGTGCCCCTGTCTTAACCGTTCGGCGATACTTTCAGCTTTGAGTTGAGCTAGGGTTTGTACCAGGGCCACCGCATTGGTGAGCTGCACTTGCGATTCGTCGAGATCGCTCGGACAAACGACCGGCTCGATGCCAGCACTTTGCAGCAATTGGCGGCGAGCGGGAGACGCAGAGGCGAGAATTAACAAGGGGTAGCTCATCGGCACTCAGGTTCTAAAGTACGAGTTAACACTCCCCACGCGTGCAAGGGGATTCTTGGTGGGTCGATTCGGACTGACTCGCTATTTAATATCGAGCACCGACCTCAATCTCCACAACACGTGCTCCACTTGGGGAGAAGACTCCAAGACCGCAATAGCTTCCAAGCTTTAGAGCCCGCATTACGCCCATATTACGGTACGCAGCCCTTTCATTACTATATTGCGAAGAGTATTTTTATCGCGGTCTAAAACTCTATTACAGTGGGAATCTCGATCTGTCCGGGTACTCAAGGATTTTTTGACTTGCGTCCTGCATTCAGAGCGATCTGGGTGGGTGTATTGGGGAGGAACGGCTACACTCGTCTTCCCAAATACTTTAGCAAAATACTCAACCCACAAATGAAGACCTGTGTTACAAATAAACAACCCTCCACGAACCTCCACATCTAAGACTCGATCTTAAGTGGTTTGACCGATGAATTTGGCTGCATAAATCACCATGGGTTCGATCTGACGATCGGTTCGCTTTGATTCTATAGCAACTGCGCGCGTAAGTTAGGACAACGCCGGACAATTGTGTAGTTAACCCGCGATCTTTCCCCCCGGCTTCCTCTACGTCCCCTGCCTCCTCTACCTTCCCAGAAATCAGTGTCGCTTCCCCCATGATGTATTTTCGTGTGAGACTAAAAGGGTTGACGGCTCAATTACCGACGCTAAATTGCCGATATGGATCTGCTGCGATCGCTTCCCCTCGGACTATATCTCGAACAACCCATTACCTGGTTGCATCGCCTCGATCCGAGGGTCAAACTGGCTTGGCTGACGAGTTTTTTGCTCTCCCCGATCTTGGCAAATGTGGAGTGGCGGCTGTTTTTGGTGGGATTGCTGATTCTTTTGACGATCGCGGCGCGTATTCCCTTGCGAGTGTGGAAGCAGCAAATGGGATGGCTGCTGATATTTTGCGCGATGATTTTCTGCATTAGCGCGTTTGCCCCCGATGGTTTTCAAACGACCAACCAACCCCGCCTTCCCCCCGACGAACTTGCATTTGCCCAGCAGCGCGAGCCAACCTCTGCTGTGGAGTCCCTTCGCCGTCCTTGGTACGATCCTTTGGGTTTGATACAGAAAAAGCCTGAAAACCAAACAGCCGATCGAGCTGAGTCTGCATTGCCGGAGTTGCCGCAACCCACATCCTATCGCTACGTTTTCTTTGATGAATGGGTTCTCAAGATGACTCGCCGTTCTCTGGCGTTGGCGATCGTGACGAGTACCTTGGTCTTTACGCTCATCTACAGCACGAACCTATATCTTCTCACCACGGCTCCAGAAGCGATTACCGCCGGACTGGAAGATTTGATGCAGCCATTAAACTGGTTCAAATTACCCGTGACTGAAATTGCCCTGACATTGACGCTATCGTTGCGATTTTTGCCATTAGTTTTAGAGGAGATTCAAAATCTTTCAAGATCGGTGCAAACTCGGGGAATTAACTGGAATAAACTCGGACTGCGCGGGGCAATGAAAATTTGGCCCATTGTTGCCGAACGCTTGCTTGAAAACCTGCTCTTGCGTGCCGAACAAATATCCTGTGCCATGCAAGTGCGCGGGTTTACCAGTCCGAACGAACATCGTGTCGAGTGGCACCAACTGCGGCTGGGATGGATGGATCGATTTCTCTTGGGTGTTTTAATTGGATTTTGGATCTTGCGGTTTATTGTGGGATAAAAGCTTCTCCCGATTGGAGATCGATCGAGTAAACCAAAACTTTCTATTGGGTTGAAAACAACGAATCTATTGTCTGAGTCGGTCCTAAAACTCAGACAACAGATTTGTTACTGTTAAACCCCCACAAAGATTGAGGAATCTTTCAGCCTCGGCAAAATGGCGGATAAAAAAGAACGGCGATCGTTTTCATAGATTCCTTACAGGACTTGACCTTCAGCATAATGGCGGATGACACGCATAGATGCCATCACATAGTATTTATAGAAATCAAAGGTCAGTATTCGTCTGAGGTTATAGCAATTGACAAAGCATAAGCTTTTCTAATAATAAACATAGGTTTATTCAATAAGTCGATCTGTCAATTCAATTCATTTAACATTCATTTTCCCTCAAATTTTCTGTTATCTAGCAAAATTAGGAACGATGAAAAATACAAGTCTTTCTTGTCTGATTCCAGCTCGTTCGTCATTTTTCTATCAAGCCGAAAACGCTAAGACAATCCATTTTGATTTTGAAAAATATTTTGTCTGCTCCGATCGAATCCCTTGTTGTATCTCTGTAAATTCAATGATATTTTTCAATAGAAGACGATTTCCGATGATATCACGCAAAAAGATCGTCAATTTATTCATTAACTACTATATTAATGAAGATCGAAATAACGTTCTAACCTTATTGAAAACCCAGGCTTCGAGCAGCGATTTCTCTGACGATCTTTCAGCCTTAGAAAAATCAAAAAAGATTGACATTGAATTGGTCGAGAAGAAAAAAAACGATGGTTCGATAAATGCTTTGCAAAAACGTCAAAGCTATGTCATGAAGGATAGAATCGATGCAATTAACGAGCGTTTGAGGTTAGAAGGAAACTCATTACTCACCGAGAAAGAAATTTATTTAATCCATAAGAACTGGCCGTCAATTTATCAACTCGTTCGGGAGTCTATCGAGGAAAACTCCTCTAACGAAACTTCAAAACCCTCAGTTTCTTCAAACACCACATCAGATTTTTTACAGTAATCGGTCGAAAAG
>NZ_JADEXN010000274.1 GCF_015207075.1 Zarconia navalis LEGE 11467 | reverse complement strand
ACCCGATCGGATGCCACGGTTCCCTTCATCAGATCGGTTCGACGGGAAATAGAGCGAATTCGTAACGAACCAATTACCCCCGAAGAATTACAATACGCCCAAGAATCGGCGATTAATTCCTTCGTGTTTAATTTTGCCGACCCAGGTCAAACCCTCTCGCGCGTCATGCGCTACGAGTATTACGGCTATCCAAAAGATTTTATCTTCCAATACCAGCGCAAGGTGGAAACCACGACCATCGAAGACGTGCAGCGAGTTGCCCGAGAATACCTCAAGCCCGAGAATCTGGTGACTTTAGTCGTGGGCAATACCAGTGCCATTCAACCGTCTCTGTCCACCCTCGAACCGGAACTAGAAGTGACTTCGATCGATATTACGATTCCCGATCCCGCTCAAATTTAGGACGCGGGAAGGGGGAGACAAGGGAGAGAGTAACCATTTCCTATTCCCTATTCCCTATTGGAGAAAAGGAAGAATAACGACTCACCCATTGTTAATTGTTAATCATTATTCATTCCTCCGAATTCCGAATTCTCTTCAAAGAGCGGCGGCAAATTGAGAATCGAACAGCTCCGTGGCCGAAACCGCATCGACTGGGGGCGAAAACAGATATCCCTGGGCTTGTTCGCAACCCAACTCGCGCAACCGCTGCTTGTGCTTGCTTGTTTCCACCCCTTCAGCAATCACATTCATCCCCAGGTTGTGAGCGAGGACGATAATCGCTTCGACAATTTTGGATTCGCCGGAAAATTGCATGGAAATAAACGATCGATCGATTTTGAGGGTATTGAAGGGGAAGCGGTGGAGATAGCTCAAAGAGGAATACCCCGTTCCGAAGTCGTCGATACTCAATCCCATGCCTAAAGCGCGAATTTGGGAGAGCAACCGGCTGGTGGGCATATCGTTATCGATGAGGGTTCCTTCGGTGACTTCGAGTTTCAGGTTCGATCGAGGTAAACCCGTTTTGTGCAAAACTCCCTCAATTTGCTCCAGACAATCCGGCTGCCAGAACTGCTTGCCCGAGAGGTTAACGCTCATCACCATTTTTTGACTGGCGGGAAATTGCGATTGCCAGCGGCGCATTTGACCGCAGGCCTGGTTGAGAACCCACCAGTCTAGGGGAACGAGCAATCCCGTCTCTTCTGCTATGGGGATAAATCGATCGGGTGGGACTAAACCTCGCTCGGGATGGTTCCAGCGTACCAGAGCCTCAAACCCCACCATCCGATTGGTAAACAAACTGATAATTGGTTGGTAGTGAACGACGAATTCTCCCTGTTCGAGTCCGCGTCTCAAATCCGTTTCGAGCTGTAATTGTCCGGCAACCTGAGCGTACATCAAACTGTTGAAGATCTCGTAGCGGCATTTTCCCTTGGCTTTAGCTTGATATAGAGCAATATCCGCATCGCGAATAAACTCGTCGGGTTCGGCACGGCTACCAGTGCTCAGGGCAATCCCGATGCTGGTGCTGGTGAAGACTTCGTGTCCGTTAACCTGGAAGGGTTGTTTGAGTTCGGAGACGATGCGTTCGGCAATTTGGGTGACTTTTTTGAAACTTTTGAGATCGTCGAGGAGAATGATAAATTCATCGCCTCCAAACCGGGCGACGATATCGCTTTGGCGCAAGCAGTTTTCCAGGCGACGAGCGACAGCCACTAACAGTTGGTCTCCCGTTAAATGGCCGAGGCTGTCATTGACGAGTTTAAAGCGATCTAAGTCCAGAAACAGAATTGCAAACAAATAGTTTGGGTTGTTCTCACTGCGATCGATCGATCTTCCCAATGCTTGCATTAACGAAATGCGGTTGAGCAATCCCGTCAGAGCATCGTGCCCGACGTTATAGCGCAATTCCGATTCAACACCCGAGCGTCGATCGATTTCCGCTCGTAATTGCTCGTTCGCCTGCTGGAGTTCATCGTTAAGCTGTTCGAGGGCGAGTTCTGCTTGCTTGCGCGCGGTAATCTCCCGTAGGGAAGCCAGATATGCCGGTTTTCCAAGCCATTCAAATTCAACCAACCGCATTTCTGCGGCAATCTGCTCTCCCGAAGGACGAAAAATCGAGATTTCGACCCGATCGGATATTGTCGAGGGAATGGTAATCCCAAAGCTTTGACCCTGGAGTTCTGCGGCCGTTCGACCGAAGATGGCTTCGGCTGCCGGATTGACAAACTGGATCGCTCCAGAGCGATCGACGACTAGGATACCATCGGCATTTTTGGCAATTAAGGTTTGTAATTGCTCTTGGCTGGTTTGGAGGGCGAGGGTTTGTCTTTCTAGATCTAGATGCAATCGCTGTCGTTCGATGCTGTGGCGAAGCGCTCGTACCAATAGGTGAAGATTGAATTGCCCTTTGACTAGGTAATCCTGAGCGCCTTCTCGCAGAGCTGCTAACGCTCTACTTTCATCAATTTGGCGGCTCAAAACGACGATCGGAATTTGTGGAAATAGATGGTGAATGTTCCGAACCACATCTAATCCTTCCTCGTCAGGTAAGAGCAGACTACAAAGAACGATCTCGAAATTTTCCCCTTTGAGGACGTTTAAACCCGCTTCCAGACAATCGACACAGACGAGTGTTGCCTGAAAGTCTTTGGCTTGGGTGAGAAATTTTTGGATTAACTTAACATTTTTTCGGTCGCGGTCGATTAAGAGAATGCGAATTTCAGGGGTTAACATTATCTTTTCCCATTCCCATATTTTTGGGTAGATACACAATAGATTCTGTGGTGAGACCTTTTCGGACGAGCGTATAATTCGCGATCGGGAATCGCTAAATCCATCAGGTTTTGAATCGCTCGTCTGCACACCCGATGATAACGAGCGATCCTTACCGAGTTTTCCGGGTCGTCGAAAATGGCGGGTCGTTTAGGTGGGGGAGCTTCATTATCTTTATCGGACAAGAACTCGATACTCAAATGCTTTGAGATCGGGCTTTGCAACCCAAGATTGAGGGAGGGTAAAGGGATAAATTTCTTTTGTTCTCAAAGCATAGCCAGCCAGAATTTAAGGTCGATCGCTCTTAAACGATTCTCAGAGTTTTGAGCGATCGATATCGATAAGTTATACCCTGAAGTCGAAATATATTCTTCGATTGAATCGTGAAGCTCGTGTGGATGACACAGAAAAAAATGTTCGAAAAATCCAAGTTAATACGTAAAAACATCGATGCTTGCATAGTTCCTCAAAAAAACGACCGCTCGCGAGCCATTCGCAAATCAACGGGAAATCCAACCCAAAATGCAGTCCGAAAAATCTTGCATCTATGGAGAATTCGCTCTCTGGGGCTATTTTTTCCAGAGCAATGGCCGACTTTTAATTTAGAGCGCGCCCAAGTAAGTTGGGGATTTCTGCAACGTTTGAAGCGCCCAACGCACAATCGCCACTTGACATAAAGTAACAGACTCATCGGCAGAACCTCGAACCGAAAGCGATCGCTGCATTGAATCGGGATTTAAGCAGAAAAACCCCAATTTTTATTAAACTACGTTTCCGAGATTTCGCTATCCGTAATCTTACCGATTGTTTTGAGTGATGAGAAAAATTTATATCGAAAAAATACTCAAATTTATTGGTTTTCAAGAAATGTTTTCTTTCGTTATTGGAAAATTCTGGAGATTTATTGAAGTCCTTTTGAGAAACCATTGCACGTCGAGGGCGATCGAGCAGATGACAACCAGTCACAAGACTTAAGTTGTTAAATTGAGGCAATAATTTGTTACGGTGTGAAACAGAAGCACGATCGCGAGCTACCCTTTATGAACGATTCTCCCACTCCCACTCCAACCCCCACCACGCCGGCCACAAACGAACCCAAACCCAGCTACGTCAAGCTGGCGATGCGCAATATGGTTCGCAAAGGTCAAAAATCGGCCACTCACTTTACCATCACCGCTGTTGGCTTACTCGCGTTTTTTATCGGTGTTTCTTATCTGACACGCTGAAGATCTCGCGCCGCTACCGCCCATGCAACTAGACCTTAGCATTCAAGGAAGTTCTCCAACATCGACCGCCGTCCAAATGGCGATCGCCGAGGTCTTGGAGGCACCGTGGGAGAATTGGTTCGAGCGTTGGCTGCACCGATTGCAAGGGAATTTACCCCCTGCGAGCACTTACGAACTCAGCCTGTGTGCCGTTGATGACCTTCAAATTCAAACTTTGAACGATCGGTTCCGGCAACAAGACCGACCGACAGATGTTTTAGCGTTTGCGGCTCTAGAAGCTAACATTCCCCATCCCGAAGAAATGCCTTTAGATCTCGGAGAAATTATCATCTCCGTCGAAACCGCCGAACGACAGGCCGCACAGCGACAACATCCTCTGGTCGCAGAATGTGGATGGCTGGCCGCTCACGGTTTGCTCCATTTACTCGGTTGGGATCACCCTTGTGAGGATCGGTTGATGGAAATGTTGCATCAGCAAGACATCTTGTTACGAGATATCGGGCTTCAACCTCCCACTCCATTAATCTAAAATTAATCTCCGATCGCGATCGGTCAAAGGTCAACTGGGTTTATCGTATACTCACTATTCAAATTTGGTGCCAAAGTCTGTCAACTGACTATGAAACCCAACGAAACCCTAACCTACTCCCATCCGGTACAATCGCCATCCATGACTCCAAAACTTCCCATCGAGCAAGCACAAAGCACCTCATCTCCCATCGAACGAGAATTATCCTGGACTGTGGCTTCAAGCCTATTTGCAAGCTTTAAGTACGCAGCCGCCGGAATCGGTTATGCCTTTACGACCCAGCGGAACTTTCGCATTCACGTGGTGATCGGCAGCCTAGCCATTGGATTGGCGTTGTTTTTGCACCTCGAAGCGGTTAAAGTCGCCATCATCGTTCTCACGATCGGTTTGGTTCTTGCATTAGAGTTATTGAATACAGCCTTAGAATCGGTCGTCGATCTGACAGTACAACAAACCTTTCATCCCCTCGCTAAAATTGCTAAAGACTGTGCGGCTGGAGCGGTGATGGTGTCGGCACTCTCTGCCCTGGCGATTGCGAGTTCTCTAATTTTTCCGCCCTTGTTTGACTGGTTCCAAACCACCGTCGGCAGCTAGAGCGTCAAACCCTACAAGTTGACGATCTGCTGGTGAAGGTGAAACAGCCAGCCATCGTTCCGCTTGCCTCACTATTATTCGTAGCGATGAGACGTTTCCAGACATTAAAAATAAAATCAATTTTCATGCCGAAATTATGAATTCTTAAACCCCGTTCCCCGTTCTCCATTTCCTCTTTTCCACCAGATGTCTAATGATTATTGTCATTGATAATTACGATAGCTTCACCTACAACCTCGTTCAGTATCTAGGTGAATTGGCGGCTAAATTTCCCGTCGCCGCGGATATTCAGGTCTACCGCAACGATAAAATTACCCTCGACGAAATTCAAAACTCCGGTGCCGCTGGAATCGTGATCTCTCCAGGGCCCGGTCGTCCGGAAGATGGTGGTATTTCTCTAGAGACGATCGCCAAACTGGGAACGACGATTCCAATTTTGGGCGTTTGCTTGGGCCATCAAAGCATCGGACAAGTCTTTGGCGGCAAGATCGTCGGCGCGCCGGAATTGATGCACGGCAAAACATCCCCGGTGTTTCATGGCGGTCAAGGGGTGTTTCGCGGTCTGGACAATCCCCTAACGGCCACTCGGTATCATAGCTTAGTTATCGATCGCGCTACCTGTCCGGAGGTGCTCGAAATTACCGCTTGGGTGGAAGATGGGACAATTATGGGCGTGCGCCATCGGGACTACCCCCATATCGAGGGCGTTCAGTTTCACCCGGAAAGTATTTTGACCGGCTGCGGTAAAACCCTATTGGAAAATTTCCTCGCTCGGTTGTAATATCGAGTCGCGGGCGAGCGCCCGATCGCTGTGTCGAACGATCGTCGCGATCGCTCTTCAAACATGGGAGCAATTTCGAGGGCGATCGCGTCACCGGACTTTAAGATAAGATCTGGCAATTGAGAACGACAGAATAAGGCGATCGGGAACCATGAAACGACGACAATTCATTCATTACTTACAAGTCGGAGTCTGGAGCGCGATCGCGACGGCGGGCCTATCCGAATGGCAAACGGCACGCGCTCAATCCGTCGACGGGCTATCGGTTCGATGGTTCGGTCATACCTGTTTTTCGTTTTCTGGCGGGGGCAAGCGGATTCTGGTCAACCCCTTCCGCTCCATTGGCTGTACGAGTGGATACGACGAACCGAGTATCGATGCCGATTTGGTTTTGGTTAGCAGTTTGTTGCTCGATGAAGGGAATCTGGAGGGACTGCCCGAAGACCAAAAACTGTTGTTCGAGGCGGGAGCTTATCAACTCGGAGATCTGAGATTCGAGGGGATTAAAACCGATCACGATCGCAATGGAGGTCGCCGCTTCGGCACGAATGTCGTCTGGGGATGGACTCAGGCGGGTCTTAAGATTCTTCACCTAGGAGGAGCCGCTGCTCCAATAACCTTCGAGCAACAGATTCTTATGGGACAGCCCGATGTTCTCTTCTTGCCGGTAGGAGGTGGCCCGAAAGCCTATGGCCCCGACGAAGCTGCCGCTACCCTCGAACTGCTCAATCCCAAAATCGTCGTCCCCACCCACTATTTCACCTCGGCTGCCGATCCGGCCACATGCGATCTCGAACCCCTCGATGCTTTTCTCGATTTAATTCCGGAAGTTCAGGTACGCCGGGTGGGAAGTTCCGCGACGATCGCACCGAGAGATTTGCCAGAAACGGGTACGATCGTCTATGTGATGGACGATCGCCTTTAGAATTCGGAAAGGGGAGAGGGGAGAGGAGAATAATGATTAGTCACGAACGATCGGTTTTCCGTTCGCTACTCTCTCTGCCTCCCGACGGTCGGCGTTCCCTTGCGTCTTGCGCCATGCGGGATCCGACCGCTGCTTCCCCTGCCCTTAAGCTTCTGACTGATATATGGATCGAGTTCAACCCCCGCTTAACTTTATCGCACCAGCATTTAATCCCTGGGTCTTGCGCCTCGCCCGCCTGAGTTTACCGATTTGGCTGCGATCGCAAGCGGATCTCGAGCAAATTCAGGGGGCAAACTTAGAACGACTCGTCCAACAGTACGAT
>NZ_JADEXN010000273.1 GCF_015207075.1 Zarconia navalis LEGE 11467 | reverse complement strand
AGATGGGTTTGGGCTTGCCGAACTTTCTCTGCCCCCAGCTCGAAATCCGCTTGACTGGTCGATCGATTGGTGAGTTGATCTGCTTGTTCGACGCGGGCGATCGCCTGCCGGTAATGGTAATCCATACTCATGAAACTCGGCAGCAGCAAAATCGGGGCGGTGTTGGCTACGGGACGGCGAATCATCGGGTAGGGCAAGTTGACGAACATCAAAAATCCCGCGCCGCCGATGCCAAATAGAGTCACCCATTTGAGTTTGCTTAGCAGTCCGGGGGGTCGATTTGCCTTTGCCGCCTGCTGGAGTACCCGAGGGCTAAAATCGGGAAAAATATCGCAGATGTGGTGTCGCAGTTCGGACTCCGTGAGGCGATCGCCCGATTGAGTGAGGAGTTTGCGCAACCGCTTCTTGACGATATCTCGCTGAACTTGACTGGCCGGATCTTTTCGGGCAGATTTATCGAGTTGGACGCTTAAAATCGCAAAGGCTCGCTCGTTCAGGCGGTTCATAGGTTAAGTGGATGCTAATAACTCTCTATTTTTAGTATGGCAAATTAAAAAGGGAGAGACCCTCCCGAAGATGAGGGTTCCGGATCGAGTAAATTGCTGCAAGTAAGTCTATAAAATGAGTAGGACAATTGTCGAGATGTTCGATCGTCTCTGTTGATAAATTAAAACCGCGCAATTGTCTGACAAATTTATTGTAAATTCAGTGCAATCTCGGATGACAGATCTCGAAAATCCAGACAAGCTAAGCCTAGCCGCAAATAAATGTCTATTGAGCAATTTACGAAGCCGATCGCAATTCAATCGAACAACATCATATTCTACGTGCAAGAGTCTCCAATTTTTTGAGGGTTGAATATTTTAGGATCTGTCATCAGTTAGACGTGCATTCGAGATGAGACAGGGGTTATAGCTTTCCGATTTGTTGTTTGCCCGCGCGCGACTCTTCACCTTCATCCTTTGGAGGCGGCTGCGCCAAGGGAGGATCGCAATCGAATTCTTATCCCGAAGGGGTTCTAGATTTACACGATCGCACGTCCTAATCTTTCTAGAACGTCGCGAATTTTAAGTTGACGATCGTTATTTATTCAGTGTTCACTATTTTTGCCCTATGTCACCAATCGTTCTTACCCTAGGTGTTGTCATCGCGGCACTCATTTGTTTTATTACAGAGTGGTTTCCCATCGATATTACAGCAATTATCGTTGCTGTTATACTCATGGTTTTGGGGTTAGTGGAACCTGAAGAAGGTATTTCTGGATTTGGCAATACGGCGACCATTACTGTGATGGCAATGTTTATTCTCAGCGGCGGCATTGCCAAAACTGGAGCCATGCAAGTGATGCGAGATTTTCTGCTGAAATGGGGAGGAAAAAGACCCTCTCAGCAAATTTTTTTAATGGGTATACTTTTAGGTCCAATTACGGCATTTATTAATAATACGGCTGTCGTTGCCGTTTTTTTGCCTATCGTTGAAGAATGGTGTAAAAAACGAGAAATTTCCACGTCAAAGCTTCTTATTCCCCTATCTTACGTTACGATTTTGGGAGGAATGATGACTTTACTGGGAACTTCGACCAATATTTTAGCCAGTGGAATTTCTCTGAGTTTAGGATATCGAGAGTTTTCTTTATTTGAATTCACGAAAGTTGGCATCATTTTATTTATAATTGGGATTGCTTACTTATCAATTTTTGCGCCTCGATTGTTACCCGATCGAAAACAATCGGACGGAGAGCAGCTTTCTCGCGATTATGGCATCAAAGATTATGTGAGTGAAGTGGTTGTCAAACCTCGATCGAGTTTGGTGGGGCAAACACTGCGCTCTAGTGAGATTCAGCGAAAATTCGACTTAGATATTTTAGAAATTATTCGCAACGACAGCCATTTCCCTCAGCCAATCGCTGATAAAAAGCTAGAAGTTGGAGATATTTTAATCGTACGCGGTGGTCGAACCGATTTGCTTAATATTCGTGAAGAAAGAGGAGTAGACATTCTACCTGATGTAGAGTTTAGCAATAACTTCTTTTCCGAACAACAAGTTTCGACAGAAGAGGGGGTTGCAGAAGTTCTTATTCTCTCAAGCTCCAATTTAATTGGTTCGACACTCAAAGATTTACGATTTCGGCAGCGTTATAATGCCACAGTTCTTGCAATTCGTCGCGGTCAAGATTTAGTTCGAGATCGAATGGGAAGGGTTCCACTCAAGTTTGGAGACTTGCTTCTCGTTCAAGCTCCAAAACAAAGTCTTTTAGGACTACAAACCAGTCGCGATTTACTGGTTATCGAGCAGCGGGATGTGGAAAACTTACGTCAAGAAAAAGCCCTAGTTGCGATCTCGATCGCAATGGGTGTCGTACTGTCTTCAGCTTTCGGAATACTTCCCATTCTAGTAAGTGCCTTAGCCGGTGTTGTATTAATGGTGGTGACGGGTTGTTTGAAACCCGGTGAAATTTACGAATCCGTTCGGTGGGATATTATTTTCCTTCTTGCTGGACTGATTCCTATGGGAATTGCCATGGATAAATCGGGAACAACTCAATGGTTGGCAGACAAACTCGTCGCAATTGGCGGAGAAATGTCAGGCTATTGGATTTTATTATCCTTTTTTATTGCGACTATTATTCTGACTGAAATTCTCTCAAATAATGCCTCTGTCGTCTTGATGATTCCCGTTGCCGTTAAAGTTGCAGAAACTTTAAATCTCAATCCCTATGCCTTTATGTTTGCCGTCACCCTAGCGGCATCTAACAGCTACTTAACGCCCATCGGCTATCAAACGAATACCATGGTGTACGGGGCTGGAGGCTATAAATTTTTGGACTTTACCAAAGTCGGCGTACCGCTAAGTTTGATGATGACAATTCTGGCGCCATTGCTAATTATCAAGTTTTATGGTTTGTAATCGATCGTTCCATCAGATCGGTAATATTGCGGAGTTAAGATCGTTGTCTCTCGAACGATCGCCTTCAATCGGTGGTGCGAGTCAGTAAAATCTCGGATATTTGACGATCGATTGAGAGTTGATGAAGCAAAATCGATCGACTTTAAAGCCTTCTAAAAGTAGGTGCTCCTCCCAAAAACTTAGGTTACAATGAACAGCAATTACTAAATTCAACAAATATTGGAGATCGTTAATGAAACACCGTGGTGTGACGGTTTGGTTTACCGGCCTCAGTGGCGCGGGAAAAACCACGATTACTAAAGCTGTAGCCGAAAAGCTGACATCGCAAGGATGCAAGTTAGAAATCCTCGACGGTGATATTGTTCGAGAAAATCTCACCAAAGGGTTGGGATTTAGTAAGGAAGACCGAGATATCAACGTCCGCCGCATCGGTTTCGTCTCGCATCTGCTCACTCGCAACGGCGTTATCGTCCTGGTTTCTGCTATTTCTCCTTACCGTGCGGTGCGCGAAGAACTCAAAGAAAAGATTGGCGACTTTGTCGAAGTGTTTGTGAACGCACCTCTCAACGTCTGCGAAGATCGAGACGTGAAAGGATTGTATAAAAAAGCTCGCACTGGAGAAATTCCCCAATTTACCGGGGTGAGCGATCCCTACGAACCGCCAACCAACCCAACCCTCGAATGTCGCACGGATCTAGAGGAAGAGGAAGAAAGCGTCACTAAGGTACTCAAAACCCTAGAAGAACTGGGTTATCTCGATCCCGCCTAATCGATCGATACATCGAGCTTGCCTACAAAACCGGGGTGCGATCGCATTAACCAGCTCAAACGTTGGATGAGTGTTGTTTGCAACCCGGTTTCGTGCGTCTAGATCGCCACGCTGTTGCCCTAATGCTATGGGATGGAGAAATCCCATGGCGACGAAACAATATACTGCATCAATTTGACTGGATCCATTTGCCGAATGCTCGAACTTGCTTGGGTACAATAGAACCAAAGCAGGAGAAGATACCAGACGACCAGAGTATGGCCAAGAAAAAATCAAAGCAGCCCAAAGCTAAAAAAGCAGAACTGGAGGTTCAAGTACCTTCTAACCCTCCGGCTGAAGTCGTGTCTATCTCTAGCAGGCGAACGTCTCAGGAGAACCCCATCGCTTCTGAAGGTGAAACTACAACCCCACAGGAGAACCCCATCGCTTCTGAAGGTGAAACTACAACCCCACAGGAGAACCCCATCGCTTCTGAAGGTGAAACTACAAACCCAGAGGAGAACCCCATCGCTTCTGAAGGTGAAACTACAACCCCAGAGGAGAACCCCATCGCTTCTGAAGGTGAAACTACAACCCCAGAGGAGAACCCCATCGCTTCTGAAGGTGAAACCATCACCCCAGAGGAAAAGCCTCCCGTGAGTGCTGTGGCATCTCCTAAACCGACACGACCGAGTCCACCGAGTCCACCGAGTCCACCGAGTCCATCGAGTCCATCGAGTCCAACCACCAGTGGAGTCCCCCAACATCCAAAAGATTCACCTTCAATCGGATCTGGACCGACAAAGACTGGTTCCTCCAGAGGGTCGAAAGGGGCTGGTCTTCCCCGACCGAAAAAAGTGGTTCCAATTACCCAGTGCGGCGAATTCAACGCCGGTGATACGGTTACTCTGCCTTATAGCGGTAAAATTGTAACTCTCACCAACTTTTACCAGGGAAGTACTTCGGGTGATTGGTGGGCTGCTTTTGAAGGAGGATGCGTTCAGGTTAAAGCTTTAAAACAATCGTCAGTCTAATATCCAGGAGAAGGAGAAAGAGTATTTCGTGGGGTGCTACGTTGACGGTTTCTGTTTTCGAGCGTGCAATTTCGACGATAATGCAACCCCTCAAATCGGGGATAGGTGCAATCAGTTCGAACAACCAAATTTGTACCTTCCCCACTCTAGATTTTTCCGAGATCGTATCGGCGATCGGACGATCGAGATGAGGCTTAAAAATTTAGATTTTCGATCGCCTGTGTGACCGTTGAAATAACTGCTCGGTCGTCTCGAGTATCTTCAAGGCAATTGCTTTGTCGTGCTGTTATCAGCTCCTACACAGGGGCAAATTCACTTCTAACAACCAGCTTCGTACCGGTTCTTCCGACAAATACCGATCCGATCGCAAGCAGCGCAACCCGGTAAGTTGAATTGAATCTACGACGATGCCCTGTGGGCATCGAGTTTCCCGAATCGAAATCGGCTCGATTGACTTTGGGCTTTTCATTTTTCACCAGCGTTACGCTTTTGAAGCCACTTGCAAAGCGGACGATCGGACTCGAACCGACGACGTTCAGCTTGGGAAGCTGACATTCTACCACTGAATTACGCCCGCTTGAAATTAATTGAACTCTAACTGAAGCTGCTCGATCGCAATTACTCTAAATATTGATGTGACTCTGTTAATTATACAACATCACATCGAGCATCTCTGGCAACTCTCCAGACTTCAAAGGCAATTTTTACCGCTTTCATGTAGAGTCGAATTCCATAGGACTGGAAATGACTGAGACAATTCTGAAGTGTTTTACATATTTTATCTATAAAGGGTCAGGTTACTTTAGTATGAAGGTCACTTCGCAACGATGGGATGAGTTATGTGTGGCATTAAATATCATTCCCGATCGTGATGAATATGTCAGGCTGATATCGGCTTATTCACAATCTCACCGTTCTTATCATACCCTAAAACATCTCTCAGAATGTTTAGAGAAACTCGACTGGGCGATTTCCGAATATCAAGTTTTAAGCGTTTATAATTCAAAGCTGGTTGAAGTAGCACTCTGGTATCATGATGCAGTTTATCAACCTCAACAGAATCAGAACGAGCAAAACAGTGCGAACTGGGCGATCGAATTTTTTAGTAAAAGCGGATTACCACCTGAAAAATGTCAGTTAATTCGCTCGTTGATTCTGGCAACCTGTCATCGACAAACCCCGGTAGATGAAATGCATCGGCTGATTGTTGATATCGATCTATCCATTTTAGGGGCAAAAATAGAGCGATTTCAAGAATACGAATCTCAAATCAGACAAGAGTACTACTGGGTTGCTCGATCTATTTATACTCAAAAAAGAAAAGAGTTATTATCTTTCTTTCTATCTAAAACTCAAATCTATTTAACGCAGTTATTTTATGAGAATTTCGAAAATAGAGCGCAAGAAAATATAAGCAGATTGATAGAAGATTTAAACATTAAGGTTATTTAACATATGTTAAATAACCTTAATGTTCGATCGAGCTTGATATGACGCATTATGATAGTGATTTCAGACGTTTTTAATTACGGCATTTCAATTCATTTTTTATTGCTTCTGTCACCGTTTCGATTGCTTTGACTCGGGCGTAATACTTATTATTCGCTGGCACGATCGTCCAAGGTGCATTGGGAGTGCTGGTGCGTTGGATCGCTTGATTCACCGCCACCTCGTAAAGCGACCATTTTTCCCGATTTCGCCAATCTTCATCGGTGAGTTTGTAGGCTTTGAACAGATTGTTTTGCCGATCGTGAAAGCGCTGCAATTGCTCTTCGGGACTAATATGCAACCAAAATTTTACCAATACGTATCCCGCACGAGTGAGTTGCTCTTCAAACTCGTTAATTTCCTGGTAGGCGCGCCGCCATTCGGTCTGGGTGGCAAACCCTTCCACCCGTTCCACCAAAACCCGACCGTACCAACTGCGATCGAATATTCCAATCTGCCCCGATGCGGGCAGTTGCCGCCAAAATCGCCACAGGTAGTGATGGGCTTTCTCCTCATCCGTCGGGGCAGCAAACGGTGTAACCGTATAGCCGCGCGGGTCGAGAACGTCCGTTAACCGCTTAATCGCCCCACCCTTGCCTGCCGCATCCCAACCTTCAAAAATCGCCAACACCGGAACTTGTTGCTGGTAAATCTTCATCTGGATTTTGCGCAAGTCGAGTTGGGCGGCCTTCAATTGTTGCTTGTACTCTTCTTTCGACAACTGCCGCTCTAAATCCACTTGTGCCAGAGAATCCGGTTCCGTGGGTTCGAGATGCTCTTGGGGTGGGATTTTGGGGATAGGCGCGCGCAGGTGATGGCGATCGAGGGTTGCACAAATTGTCGAGATCGTCTCGGTGAGAAACTTGAATTGCGCCCAACGCGCATCGAGGGCTACCACTAACATCCTAGGTGCGCGGCCAGTGCTGG
>NZ_JADEXN010000272.1 GCF_015207075.1 Zarconia navalis LEGE 11467 | reverse complement strand
GGATATGTCTATTAGATTCAGGCCATGGGTGACAAGTTAAGCAATTTGCTCCGATGTCAAGTTGACGGGATTGAATCCTCAAATTCCCATCCTATAATGGGTTTCGGCGATTTGACTCTTGTCCGCAGGGGGCACAACGACCGGCGAGCGCGACCGGGAGGCGTTCGTCCCAAGCGCGGGAGGGCGAAGCCAAAGGCGGAGGGTTGGGGGGAGACCCCCGCGCGTGCCGGGTTTTCGACCAAATATTGCAGCATTGACAATGCCGAGATGACCTTAACTTGTCACCAATGGATTCAGGGGAATACTCCCATACCAGGCTCGAGTCAGGGCAATTTTTTCTTCAACCTTCCTGCCGACGAACGCGCGCAGCCCCCGCACTCGAAATTTTTCCATCCCACGAGGGAATTATTCAAATAACGGGTTAAATTATTCATAGCTCAGCCAAAACGAAGTCGCAAAGCAGTAGTATTACTGGTAGGGTCATCGTTTATGAGGTTAAGCTCGCCAATTTGACCGTGTCAAAGTTGTTGTCGCGCAGTATCTCGAAAAATTGAACGTTTTGCGGAATTAGCCGCACACTTTGGGATGCTTAAAGATGGGTTCGTCCTCTAGTTCCTCATCTGCTGCAAACTCGCGTGAAGATATTTCGAGTCAAAACTCGATCGAGTGCCCTCGCGCTTGCCACCACAAATTTTCCCCAAGTCTGGCGAACAGATTGAGAAATCTCTCACTCACCCCGATATCGACATAGACCGAGCTTTTCATGACATACCGAAACCGACCGACCCGTCAGCGCCAACCCTTGCGAACCCTTCTCATTTTTACGGGCATTGCCAACCTCAGTGCCTTTTTACTCGCATTTCAACCGTTACCTCAGAGGCTCTTTGCGTTTAGCAAGCAACCAACACAGTCCGAATCTACGACTTCTCCCTTGCCCTCAAACGTTCCTATGCTCAAAGAGGTTGTGGCGAGTCAAATTGAGACGATCGATGCCAAGCTGGTTCAATTAGAAGCTTCTCTGACTCCTGCCAATAGCTACGCGATCCCGGTCGAGTTTCAGGGACAAACGTTTGAAAAGGTTGAATTGCCCAGTGGGGAGAAAGTGGTAGCCCTGACGTTTGACGACGGTCCGATGCCCGATACGCCCAAAGTGTTGGATCTGTTGAAGAAGTACGAGGTCCCAGCCACCTTTTTTATCGTCGGCAGTCATATGCAGGCTTACCCCGAGTTTATGAAGCGAGTGGTGGAAGAGGGTCATGCGGTGGGCAATCATACCTGGCACCATCACTATCACCCGATCGATGAGGCAACTGCCGCCGCAGAATTTGGACGCACGGCCGATCTACTACAAGAGTTGACGGGTGTACAGACTCGGCTGTTCCGTCCGCCGGGAGGCAATCTGACCAATGGTTTGGTTGATTATGCGGCTCGAAATGATTATGCGGTGGCGATGTGGTCTGTGGATAGTCGAGACTATATGCTTAACCTCGGAGGTATTGCCGAGCGCGTGATTGGGGGTATCCATTCTGGGGCGATCGTCCTTTTGCACGATGGAGGCGGTCCGCGAGGAGCGACGGTGGAGGCTTTGCCACAGATTATTGAGGTGCTCGAAAAACAAGGATATCGTTTTGTGACTCTACCGCAATTGTTACGGATGAAAGCCGAGGAAACTCGCAAAGCCGAAGCCGCAACGTTGTAACGATAGGTTTAGTTCGATCGCTCGGTCAACTCAGAAATGCTCGGTGGAGCACTTAACTCCTTAACTTAGCTCTCCCCGGTTTGTTTTTGTGGAGGTCTTATAGCAGTTTGCGAAAACATAGACTCCGTATCAATATCAATACGTAGAGAAAATTTGAGATGATTCAACGGGTGTACTGGTTACCGATCGGGGTTTACCTTGGGCAAAAACTGCTATGCGTGAATTGCGAGTCAGCCGAAGAAGCATTTATTGCCGCCGGTTGCGGCCCGGTGAAGTCCGAAAACTTGGGGCGCTCTCTAGAATGACAATCAAACCCATGCGTCCGGTTTCTAGAGTGGCATCGCTGAGGAGATCGAGAACGGATATTCCTAAAACTTCTTCGATGGTGGTTTTGATATAGGGTTGAATGACTTCATCGAGATCCGAGCGCAAGTGCTCTACAGACTCTTCCTTTCCTTCCTCAAGCAAAAGTTGCTCGGCTGGGGTAATTGAATTTTCGAGCAAGATGGTCAGCTTTTCATCAAAAAGCTCGCAGGTGACTTTACTCGGCTGATGCCCCAGGCGCTCTCGATATAATGCCTGGATACGCTGTGAAAGGGTGCGTTCGATTTGTCCGCGTGTGAGCTGTAGGGTAGTCATGGTAATTTATCCATATTGACCAGATGCGCAGTAAGCCAAACTCAAGCTTAGGTTACTGTTCTAGGTGAATGTTGAGAGATCGATCGACTCAAACCCCAGCCATGGAGAAATGATGAGGTAGGGTCGCCATCGAGCGATCGAAAAGTTTTTTTTAAGACAGTGTTTTGTTGTCTGTTGCCTCCATACAGTTACTCGATCGAACCTGAAATTTAGGAGCTTTTTCTAAGATGACGATCGAACCCGTTCGACCCGTCTTCGGATTGGTAGCGATGAGTAAATCGATCGCGGTCGTTTGAAAAACTTCCTCGACCAATTCTTGAATGCACGGTTGCAGGATTTTGTGGAGTGTCTCTCGAAAGAGTTCCGCTGAGTAATCTTTTCCGGAGGCTGCGAGTAGTTCTTCGGCTGGCGTCATCGAACGCTCGAGTGCGATCGCGAGCGTAGCCTTGAATAAGTGACAGCTAACGGATTTCAACCCATCTCCAAAGGTTTGGCGGTAGCATTCCTCTATGCGATCGGACAAAATTTGTTCGATTTGCCCGCAAGTCAATTCGGAAGTATTCATCGGTTCTCAACTTAAGAGGGATAGCGGGCAAGAATAATAACCATAACTGTAGCACTCACATTTCAGGCTTTCTGAGTCAGGAGGTGCTTGAGGAAATTATCCTTACGCATCTATCTATATATCTATATGTTGTACGAGTACAAACAAATCGCGTTGAGCTTGTTCCTGGCTCTTATGTCCGATCTCCTCTCGATCGACTCTCAACTTGAGTTGCTGCTCTAGACTTAAAACTCGATGGTTATTCATAACTCAGATTAAAAAAATACTAAGCTAAGTTCATGTGAATGAAATTAATATTTATTTAAGATTTTAGACATCTATCTTTAGAAAGATTCTCCCCAGAGATCGTCGCTCTCGCATCCAAATTGAGTGTTTTTTCCAGAGCTTGGGACAATTGAGGAACCGCACGAACTCTTTTGTCGCATATCCCTCCTCTAGCAACTGCCATATCGAAGGAGAATGCCCGATAAGTCTTGGGAAAGTGGTGGTTTGTGAAGTCTCTGCCTTCCGATAGAGTCCCCAAATCTCTCTATAGATACAAGCTTTTTCTCGAACTCCAATCGTATTATTAAGATGAAGGTTACTCGAAACCTAAAATCGATATTTAACTTTTGATGTAGAGAATCAACCGCAAATCAAAAACTATATCAAAAGATTTAACGTTTTTTTCAATCTATAGAGGTTAATATCCATGAGTATCGAAGAAAGAATTGATGCTACGGCAAAGAATATCGAGGGTAAGGTGCAAGAAGCCGTTGGCGAACTCACCGGAAACCCAGAAGATAAAGCCGAGGGTCAAGCCAAACAGGTTGAGGCTCAAGCTCAACACGTGAAAGAGAACATCAAAGACGAGATAAAAGCTCGAATTGACTAAGCGTTTAGCTTAACACTTCTGGGTCATCTTCATCGGGCTTACGCATAGATACGATCGAAGCTGAGGGTACGACTCGCCTTAGATTGAAGTTGTTAAAATGTAGACTTGTGTAAGCCCCACCTCAAGTATTTTCGTCAATGAAAAGTAAGCAATTACTAAAAAATGAGTATTTTAAGTTGGGTTGTCTTAGGTTTAGTTGCCGGTGCACTGGCTAAATTGATCTATCCGGGAAACCAAGGTGGCGGTATTTTTGCAACCATCGGACTGGGAATTTTGGGAGCGTTGGCTGGTGGTTTCGTGGGTCAACTATTAGGGATTGGCGCGGCAGCCGCAGGCGGCTTTAGCCTGGCTTCGCTTGTCACAGCCATTCTCGGTGCAATGCTCCTAATCTTCTTGTGGGGGCTGGCTACCTCGCAGCGCTAATTATCTAGAGTGGCTATCTAGACTTAGAGAGTATTGTTTGACTTGGAAAAAGGCAAAATATTCCGTTCTTAATTCGCTATATTTTGCCTTTCTTGTTGCATTATAAAATAAATCGAACATAACAATGAATAACACCAATCCTCAAGATATTCCGACAAGCCAAGATCGTGAAATAGAAGAAAAAATCTCTAAAGCCGATCCGATGGTGGAACAAAACGATATCGATCGAATGGCGGCATCGGCCGGAGTCGAAATGGCTCCAGAAGAACCTCTTAATATGAAAGAAAAGCTAGAAGCACGGGATGAGGCACGGTAGCAAAAAGGGGGTAGACATCTCGGTTTCGGACAAAAAAGCCAAAGTCCATATGTAGTTTAGTCAGCAGTCTAAAATATTTCTAATAACCTCATGAGGAGATAGCTTTAGATCTGTTGCTGTGCTTCTTGTAAAAGTATTTTTCCATACTTAGAGTAGATAATAAATTCTTTCAATTAATTTAGTCGCGATCGTTTCAAAATATATGTCACTCCTGTCAAGAAAAAATAGTTCTGTTGGATATCGGGTCGGTCAAGTCTTTTTATTAACGTTACTATGTTGCTTTACCGCAATTGAAACGGCTAAGGCTGAAGATAGCGTCGAAACAACAGTCGATACGATTACTGACGTAACAGATGAGTTTGTCGGGGAGACGGTTACGATAACGGGAGAAATCGATCGGATTGTTAGCCCTAACTCTCTTCAGTTACAAGAAGATGAAGAATTCTTAGACATTTTGAATATGGATAATATTCTCATCGTCGGTATTGATGTAGAAGCGAATAATTTAGCTCAAGGGCAAAGAATTCAAGTCACGGGTGAAGTCCGCGAGTTTGTCCGTTCTGAATGGGATGAAGATTATTATTTAACTTCAGACTTGGAACTCGTAGAAGTCTTAGAAGTTGAATATGAAAAAGAACCGATCGTTTATGCCGATTCGGTACAGATTTTGAGATAGCTCGTTTTTGGCCGGTTTTCAGCAACTGCGTTTGCAAGCATAATAGCTACTATGTGGCTTTTCAAGAAATTCAGAGGACTCTATTTATGTTGCTAAAAATGCTGGAATATTGGGCTGGAATTCTCGAACGAGTCACCTATCCCGCCCAGTGGACGATCAACTCTTCAAGTCCGGGAATATCTCTCACTGATGAGCCAGAAACCGGAACTCCAGCAACGGGAAAATCGATCGAGCGATACGGACAACAAAAGGATGGCTCTTGGGTTCTTAAAGAGTATCGGGATGTACCCAATTCCTACCGCGAAAAACGAGTGAAATACTATACTCCTCAAGGAGAGCGAATTTCTCCAGAGGAATCCCCTTGGCAGGGGGATGAAAAATTGAGTGTTTTCGGTCGATTTAGTTCTCAGGTCAGACAACCAGTGTTCTGCCCCATGCAACCTCATGAAGACCCCAATGCACTTAGCGAACTAGTGCGCGCGGCCTGGAATTGTCGCGGAGGAAACTTTATGCCCACCCTCTTTACGATGGGTTGGGTTGTGGGTAGTTTACAAGTTTGGCACAAGCAACAAGAAACTGGAGACAAAAGTTTCCCGATTTTAAATATCTTTGGGGAAGGATCGAGAGTTGCCTACGATATGTCGCTGTCGTTAATCGGTTCGGACTGGGAAAGTCTGGCGGGTTCGATCGGTCGTCTTAACTATCGCAACCTGCGGAAATTAGCTAAGTATGCCGATCTATTGGGTTCTTTAGTGGTTTCGATCGACCAACCCAGAACCTATCGTAATATCCAGCCAGAAAAGTTTCAAGAAATTATTAAAGGTTGGTACGATCGCGAAGCTGTTTCGATTCGGGAAGAATGCATCAACATTAATTCTAGCTTGCTAATTTTAAGCCGATCGCCCTATTGCGATTATGGAGAGAAAGCCAATCTCGATCGCCACATTCTGTTATGTCCCTTCAATTCCGAACCGAGTGATTCCACGATCGTTTCCGGTCATTTATTTACTCAAGCCTCTGCCAGTTTTTTCCGACTGATTGCGTTGGGTTGGCAAGGCGATCGAATTGCCGAATTCGAGAGAGTTCTTTGCGATCGCCTCAATGCGACTCCAGACACCCTACTGAATATGGGAAAACTGTCGGATTTGGCGATCGTCGGACATTACGCCCGAGTTTTGCAAGAGATGGCTCAAGTTGAAGAAAGTGTTTTGGAGTGGCTGGTACGGGAAAATCGGCCTCAAATTTGCGATGGGCAACCCTTACCTGTCGGGCAAATATAACGCTGTTGGTTAAAAGGGAATCAAAGAAATGCGATCGAGCGTCTTTCTCCCGTATCCGAGGCCTTCTCAACCCGAACGAACGACGATTAAACCGAGGGCGGCTGACGGTGGGCGGCAATGGGCATTCGCCAACCGGTTCCGAAGGCGCGATCGGTAATTTTGAGTCCGGGGGGCGCTTGGCGGCGTTTGAATTCCGCCCGCCGCACCAGCCGTACCACTTGTTTGACAATATCTCGATCGTGTCCG
This sequence comes from Zarconia navalis LEGE 11467, assembly GCF_015207075.1. Classification (GTDB taxonomy): domain Bacteria; phylum Cyanobacteriota; class Cyanobacteriia; order Cyanobacteriales; family Geitlerinemataceae; genus Zarconia; species Zarconia navalis. The sequence continues at coordinate 407 of NZ_JADEXN010000272.1, read as the reverse complement.
GCATCGACAATTGCATCGGGAGATTGGTGGTGATGAATCAGTCGATGCAAAATATCATCGAGGATTTCGTAAGGCGGAAGGGAATCGCGATCGAGTTGATCGGGTTTGAGTTCGGCGCTTGGGGGTTTGACGATGATATTGCTCGGAATCACCTCGACTCCCGCTTCGCGAGTATTCAACCATTTACACAGGGAAAAAACGCGGGTTTTGGGAACATCGGCGATTGCCGCTAGACCCCCATCCATATCGCCGTAGAGAGTGCAGTATCCCACCGCCATTTCGGATTTGTTACCCGTCGATAGCAGCAGGTGTCCGAATTTATTGGCAATTGCCATGAGCAAATTGCCTCGAATTCGCGATTGCAGGTTCTCCTCGGCAACGCCGGGTTCCGTTCCGGTGAATAAGTC